>NZ_JBSVXG010000302.1:0-5604 GCF_054070595.1 Pseudomonas sp. SDO55104_S430
GTTCCTGGGTCGGCCGCTGCATTTGTGAACAACACAAAACCCTGTGGGAGCGTGGCTTGCCCGCGAAAGCGTCAGGTCAGTCAACATCACGTTGCCTGATACACCGCTATCGCGAGCAGGCTCGCTCCCACAAAATCAGCGCTTGCGCAGAATCACGCTGCCAATGGAATAACCGGCACCAAACGAGCTGAGTACCGCCAACGAACCGGCGGGCAGGTCGTCCTGGTTTTTGTGGAAGGCGATCACGGAACCGGCGGAGCTGGTGTTGGCGTAGGTATCGAGGATGACCGGGGCTTCCTGTTCGGTGGCGTCGCGGCCCAGCAGTTTCTTGACGATCAGGTGGTTCATGCTGAGGTTGGCCTGGTGCAGCCAGAAGCGCTTCACGTCGCTGACGTTGAGCTGGTTCTCTTCCAGGTGCTGACCGATCAGCTCGGCCACCATCGGGCAGACTTCCTTGAACACCTTGCGGCCTTCCTGGACGAACAGCTTGTCCTTGGCACCAATGCCCTCTTCCGCGGCGCGGTTGAGGAAACCGAAGTTGTTGCGGATGTTGTTGGAGAACTTGGTCAGCAGCTTGGTGCTGACGATATCGAACTGGTACTTGGAGGTCGCCTGGTCGGCGCGCTCGATGATCACCGCCGTGGCCGCGTCACCGAAGATGAAATGGCTGTCGCGGTCACGGAAGTTCAGGTGGCCGGTGCAGACTTCCGGGTTGACCATCAGGATCGCCCGGGCCTGGCCCAGCTGGACGCTGTTGGCGGCCGCCTGAATGCCGAAGGTCGCCGAAGAACAGGCCACGTTCATGTCGAAGCCGAAACCCTGGATGCCCAGTGCTTCCTGGACTTCGATGGCGATGGCCGGGTAGGCGCGTTGCAGGTTGGAGCAGGCGACGATCACGCCGTCGATGTCCGCTGCGGTCTTGCCGGCGCGCTGCAAGGCTTGTTCGGCGGCGCCGATGACCATCTGGCACAGCACCGACCATTCGTCGTTGGAACGCTCGGGCAAACGCGGGGCCATGCGTTGCGGGTCGAGGATGCCGTCCTTGTCCATGACAAAGCGGCTCTTGATGCCGGAGGCTTTTTCGATGAACGCAGCACTCGACTCGGTCAACGCTTCGACTTCACCGCGAGCGATGGCGTCCGCGTTATCGGCATTGAATTGGGCTACGTAGGTATTGAAAGACTGCACCAACTCTTCGTTGGAGATGCTGTTGGCTGGGGTGTACAGGCCGGTGCCGCTGATGACGACGTTATGCATGGTCGTGTCTCTAATCTGTTCAGGCAGAAAGCATTGGCACCGACGTACCAATACATAAAGGGTCATCCCCATCCGAAGGGACGCAAACCTGGCATCGCTTTATTCCGACATCCGACCTGAGCAGAAGGCTCCAGGTCGCGAATGCGGCGTTTATGGTCGCGAAGTTTGCCATAAACGGTAGGTTTTGGCGCCTTTTTGCAAGGACAACGCCATCCAATGTGGGAGCGGGCTTGCCCGCGAAGGCGTCGTGTCAGTCGACATATTTGCAAAATGACACACCCCATTCGCGAGCAAGCCCGCTCCCACACAGATCAGGGCTCTACCTGGCTCCACTGCTTGCTCAGGCGCTTGTCGGAGATCGGCACCTTGGTCCCCAACTGCTGGGCAAACAGCGACACCCGGTACTCCTCCAGCCACCAGCGATACAGCTCCAGCTGCGGATCGCGCTTGCCTTCCTGAGCGTGTTTACTGGCGCGGGCCTGGTATTGAGTCCAGAGATTGGCCAATTCGCCACTCCAGACCCGATCCTTCTGCACTTGGGAGCCGAGTTTTTCGAACCGCTGTTCGATGGCCTTGAGGTAGCGCGGCAATTCCTTCAGCCATTGCATCGGCGTTTCCCGGACAAACCCCGGATACACCAGGTGGCTGAGTTGCTGCTTGATATCGTTCAAGGCCACGGCTTGCGCCAGGTCGATCTTGCCCTTGAAGCGCTTTTGCAGGCCGTGCCAGAGCTTGAGGATTTCCAGGGTCAGCTTCGCTACACGCTCGGCGTGTTCGGTCCAGGCGCCGCGCTTGCGCTCGGCCAGCGACGCCAGCCCCGCGCCATCCCGAGGCAACGGGTCTTCGCCATCGAGAATGCAGCTGTCGAGGCTGGCCAGCAGAATGTCTTCCACCAGCGCATCCACTCGGCCCATGTCGCGGTACAGCAGGCCCAGTTCGGTCAGGCCCGGCAGCTTGCCGCGCAGGAACTTCGCCGACTCCGCCAGTTGCTGCAGCAGCAAACGCTGCAAGGCACGGCGATGCTGGAACTCGGCCTCGGCCGGCGTCGAGAAACGCCCTTCCTTGACCGTGCCCGCTTCTTCCACCAGCGCCGGATAGACCGTCATCGACAGCCCGGCGATCTTCTGTTGGGTTTTCTCCGCCACCGCGGCAAACACCTTCGGCTCCACCGGCTG
Source organism: Pseudomonas sp. SDO55104_S430 (assembly GCF_054070595.1). NCBI lineage: Bacteria > Pseudomonadati > Pseudomonadota > Gammaproteobacteria > Pseudomonadales > Pseudomonadaceae > Pseudomonas > Pseudomonas sp. SDO55104_S430. The sequence goes on from NZ_JBSVXG010000302.1 coordinate 2,433, forward strand.
CTGGCTTTTCGCGGTCTGTGGCACCGCCAATGCGGCCTGGCTGGCTTCGGCGAAACGCGCGGTCAGCTCGGCCAGATCGCGACCTTCGCCGAGGAACTTGCCCTGACCGTCGACGATTTCCAGGTTCATGCGCAGATGGCTTTCCACCTGCTGCGCCGCTTCCGCCCAGGCCTCCTCGCTGACCCGCGCACCGGTCATGCGCAACAGTTCGCGGCCTAGCGCCTGAGGCAGCGAGCCCTCGGCGAAGATCATGCGCTGCAAGGCGGCCTTGACGAAGTCCGGCACCGGCACGAAATTCTTGCGCAAGGCCTTGGGCAGGTTGCGCACCAGGGCAATGCACTTGGCCTCGATCACCCCCGGCACCAGCCATTCCAGGCGCTCCGGCGGCAGCATCGGCAGCAATGGCGCAGGCACCCGCAGGGTTACGCCATCGCGCGGATGGTTGGGCTCGAAGTGGTAGCTCAGGGCCAATTCCAGATCACCGATGTGCAGGGTGTCCGGGTATTGCATGGCGGTGACTTCACTGGCCTCGCGGGCCAGCACGTCCTCTTCGCGCATGATCAGCAGTTGCGGGTTCTTCTGGCTGTTGACCCGATACCAGCTGTCGAAGGTCGCGGTCTGGTGGATCTCCGCTGGCAGCCGCGCATCATAGAAGGCGTACAGGGTCTCTTCATCGGCGAGGATGTCACGCCGGCGCGCCTTGGCTTCCAGTTCGTCGAGCTGCTCCAGCAGCTGCGCATTGGCGGTCAGGCACTTGGCCTTGGACTGGATTTCGCCACGCACCAGCCCTTCGCGTATGAACATCTCGCGGGACACCACGGGGTCTACCGGGCCGAAATGCACCGGGCGGCGACCGACCACGATCAACCCGAACAGCGTGATCTGTTCATAGGCCACGACCTGTCCGCGCTTCTTCTCCCAATGGGGTTCAAAATGGTTTTTCTTGATCAGGTGCCCGGCCAGCGGCTCGATCCAGTCGGCGTCGATCTTGGCCACCATCCGCGCGTAGAGCTTGGTGGTTTCCACCAGTTCGGCGGTCATCAGCCATTGCGGACGCTTCTTGCCGATGCCCGACGACGGATGAATCCAGAAACGCCGCTGACGGGCGCCCAGATAGTCGCCGTCTTCGGTTTTCTGGCCGATCTGGCTGAGCAAGCCCACCAGCACTGCCTTGTGCAATTTCGGATAATCGGCGGGTTCTTTATTGAGGCTCAACTGCAGGTCGCGGCAGATCAGGCTCAACTGACGGTGGGAATCGCGCCACTCGCGCAAACGCAGGTAATTGAGGAAATTCTTGCGGCACCAGTTGCGCAGCGGATTGGCGGTCAGCGCCTGGCGCTGCTCCTCGAAGCCGCGCCACAGATTGACCAGCCCGGCGAAGTCCGAGTCGGCGTCTTTCCATTGTGCGTGGGCCTGGTCCGCCGCCTGCTGACGCTCCGGCGGACGCTCGCGCGGGTCCTGAATCGACATGGCACTGGCGACGATCAGCACTTCCTGCAAGCTGCCGAGCTTGGCCGCTTCCAGCAGCATACGGCCCATGCGCGGGTCTACCGGCAAGCGCGCAAGCTGTCGACCGAGCGGCGTCAGCTGGCTGTTGCGATCCACCGCCGAAAGCTCTTGCAGCAGGTTGAAACCGTCGCTGATGGCCTTGCCATCCGGCGGCTCGATGAACGGGAACGCAGTGATTTCGCCGAGGCGCAGATGGAGCATCTGCAGGATCACCGCGGCCAGGTTGGTACGCAGGATTTCCGGATCGGTGAATTCAGGGCGCGCGAGGAAGTCTTCTTCGCTGCACAGACGCACGCAAATGCCCGGTTCGACCCGTCCACAACGGCCTTTACGCTGGTTGGCGCTGGCCTGGGAAACCGCTTCGATGGGCAGGCGCTGGACCTTGGCGCGATAGCTGTAGCGACTGATGCGGGCGGTGCCGCTGTCGATCACGTAGCGAATGCCCGGCACCGTCAGCGAGGTTTCCGCGACGTTGGTCGCCAGCACCACGCGACGCCCCGGATGCGACTGGAAAATCCGCTGCTGCTCGGCCGGCGACAGTCGCGCGTACAACGGCAGGATCTCGGTGTGCTTGAGTTGGGCCTTGCGCAGCATGTCGGCGGCGTCGCGGATCTCCCGCTCGCCAGGCAGGAACACCAGCACGTCACCCGGACTGCGACGCTCGCTGCGTTCGTACGCGGCGATTTCGTCGAGGGTGGCGAGAATCGCCTGATCCACGGTCAGGTCGTCCTCGACGCGGTTGCCCTCTTCGTCCTGTTCCAGGGTCAGCGGGCGATACCAGGTTTCCACCGGGAACGTGCGGCCGGAGACTTCGACAATCGGCGCGTCATCGAAGTGCTTGGAGAAGCGTTCCAGGTCGATGGTCGCCGAGGTGATGATGACCTTCAGGTCTGGACGGCGCGGTAGCAGGGTTTTCAGGTAACCGAGCAGGAAGTCGATGTTGAGGCTGCGTTCGTGGGCTTCGTCGACGATGATCGTGTCGTAGCGCTCGAGGAAGCGGTCGTTCTGGGTTTCCGCCAGCAGAATGCCGTCGGTCATCAGCTTGATCAGGGTGTTCGAATCGCTCTGATCCTCGAAGCGCACCTGATAGCCGACCAGCGCGCCCAACGGCGTGCCCAGTTCCTCGGCAACCCGGCTGGCGACGCTGCGCGCCGCGATCCGCCGCGGCTGGGTGTGGCCGATCAGGCCTTGCTGGCCACGACCGATTTCCAGGCAGATTTTCGGCAGCTGGGTGGTTTTACCCGAACCGGTTTCGCCGGCGATGATCAACACCTGATGCTTCTCCAGGGCCTTTTTGATTTCATCACGCTTGGCGGCAATCGGCAGACTGTCGTCGTAACGAATCACCGGCAGGCTGGCCTTGCGCGCCAGCACCTGATCGCAGGACGCCTGCAGGCGCGTCACCCACTGGGCCAGCTTGGCCTCGTCGGGTTTCTTGCGCAGCTCAAGCAACTGCCGCCGCAGCCGGTGACGGTCGGCGAGCATGGCGTGATCGAGGTTTTTCAGCAGTTTGTCGATGGAGGGCGATTCTTCGGTCATCGGGTACGCAATTCGGTCGTGTAGGGGCGCAAAGGGGAGCGATTGTCGCAGATTTGTGCACCTCTGTGGCGAGGGGGCTTGCCCCCGTTGGGCTGCGAAGCGGCCCCAAAAGAAAGGGGCGGCT
>NZ_JBSVXG010000303.1:0-5551 GCF_054070595.1 Pseudomonas sp. SDO55104_S430
CACAGGGTCTTGTTTTGTATATCGGTTTTGAGAACGGCATAAAAACTTGTGGGAGCGGGCTTGCCCGCGATGGCGTCCGTTCATTCAACTCGAATCTGCCCGTTGCCCACCATCCCCAACGCTCGCTATCCTGCTGAATCCTTTAATCAGCCACCGCGCCGGCCACCCCCGCGCCGCCCCGGATGCCATTGAAAACGGATCAGATGCGATGAATGCAGCGCTGGATGAGTTCGGCCCTATCAAGGCCGTGATTTTCGATATGGACGGCTTGCTGCTGGACACCGAGGGCATCTACACCGAAGTCACCTCCCAGATTGTCGGGCGCTATGGACGAACCTTCGACTGGAGCATCAAGCAGAACATCATCGGTCGTGGCGCCGGCGATCTTGCCCGTTACGTGGTCGAAGCCCTGGACCTGCCGATCACCGCCGAAGAATTCCTGGTAATCCGCGAACCGCTGATGCGCGAGCGTTTTCCTACAGCACAAGCGATGCCGGGCGCGCAGGAACTGGTGCGGCATCTGAAGGCCAACAACATTCCCATCGCGGTCGGCACCAGTTCGAGCAGCCATTCGTTCGGCCAGAAAACCACGTTGCACCGTGACTGGTTCGCGCTGTTCGACACCATCGTCACGGCCGACGACCCGGAAGTCGGCGCGGCGAAACCGGCGCCGGATATCTTCCTGACAGCGGCGCGGCGCCTGGGTGTCGAGCCGAAGGATTGCCTGGTATTCGAGGATTCGCCCTTTGGCGTCACGGCGGCGAAGGCGGCGGGGATGACGGCGATCGCCATTCCGGATGCGGCGATGGCGGACGAGAAGTACGCGCATGCCGATGGGATTCTGCGGACTTTGAAAGCGTTCAGGCCGGCTGCCTTCGGCCTGCCAACCCTAGAATGGGCCTGACGTAAATCCAATTGTGGGAGCGGGCTTGCTCGCGAATGCGGTGTGTCAGGCGACATTGATGTTGGCTGATCCGACGCCTTCGCGAGCAAGCCCGCTCCCACAGGGTTTGTGTAGTGCCAGGACAAACCCTGTAGGAGCGAGGCTTGCCCGCGAAGAACGATAACGCGGTCTACCGGGCAAACCGCTCCGCCCAACCAATGATCCGCTTCGGCCGCGGCGTCGCGTAGGTGCGCACCTTCGAGGTCGACAACCCCAACCGCACCAGCGATTCGGCAATGGTCACCGCCGCCGTCACGCCATCCACCACCGGCACGCCGGTGCGCTGACGAATCTGCTCATCCAGCCCGGCCATGCCGCCGCAGCCCAGGCAAATCACTTCGGCCTTGTCCTGAGTCACCGCCTGCTCCGCCTGATGCACGATGGCCTCCAGCGCGCGCTGTGGCTCGTGTTCGAGTTCCAGCACCGCCAAACCGCTGGCCCGTACCGAGGCGCAGCGGTCCCAGAGCCCGGACAGTTTCAGGCGATCCTCGATCAACGGCACGGTGCGATCCAGAGTGGTGACCACCGAATAGGCGTGGCCGAGATACATCGCAGTACTCGCCGCCGCATCGGTGATGTCCACCACCGGCACATTGAGCAACTCTTGCAGGCCTTCGCGACCATGTTCGCCGTAACCGGCCTGAATCACCGCATCGAAGGGCTGATCGTAGGACATCACCCGGTCCATCACCGCGATGGCTGCCAGATAACTCTCAAAATTGCCTTCAACGGAGTCAGCGCCGAAGTGCGGCGTCAGGCCGACGATTTCAGTGCCGGGTGAAGCAACGGCCTGCGCCGAACGGGCGATGGCCTGGGTGATGGATTCGGTGGTGTTGACGTTGACCACGAGAATACGCATGGGAAGTCCTTATAACGGGGTGGTTCGGCGGCCCGACACTGCCGGGCCGCGATGGAGTCAGTGGCTGACGTTATCGACGGCGATGGATTCACCGCTGACGTCGGCGTAGTGCGGTTCGCGCTTGGCGATGATCAGGTAGAGCATCCCGGCAATGCCGGCGCCGATCAGCCAGGAGAACGGCGAGACCAGATGGAAACCCGGCACCAGCGCCAGAACGATGGCGATCAGGGCCGCGGGAATGAACGCCGCCACGGCGCGCAGATTGACGCCACGGCTGTAGTAATACGCGCCGTTCGGGTCTTCGCTGTACAGCTGCGGCACGTTGACCTGGCCTTTTCGCACCAGCCAGTAGTCGACCATGATCACGCCATACAGCGGGCCGAGCAGGGCGCCCAGGCCCGAAAGGAAGTACACGATCACCAACGGGCTGTTGTAGAGGTTCCACGGCAGGATCAGCACGGCAATGGTGGCGCTGATCAGGCCGGCGCGGCGGAAGGTCAGATACTTGGGCGCCAGGTTGCTGAGCACGAAGGCCGGGGCGACGAAGTTGGCCATGATGTTGACCGCCACAGTAACGATCAGGAACGCCAGGCAACCGAGCACCAGGAAGAAGGTGTTGGGGATCGAGGCGATGATCTCGGTCGGGCTCTCGATGATCCGGCCATCGATCTGGAACTGCGCGCCGCACAGCAGGACAGTGATCGCCGCGAACACCAGAATGTTCACCGGCAGGCCCCAGAAGTTGCCGACCTTGATCGTCTTGCGGCACGGCGAGGAACGGGCGAAGTCGCAGAAGTTGAGGATCAGCGTGCCGTAGATCGCCAGCCACAGGGCGCCGCCGGCGAAGATGTTGCGCCACATCTCGCCACCGGTCAGCGGCTCGCGGATCGACCAGGCGATGGTGGCGTTGGCCTGGAAGTACATCCAGGCGGCGAGGGCGGCGACGGTCAGCAGAATCACCGGCCCGGCGAACGCCTCGTAGCGCCGTACCATCTCCATGCCGTAGGCGAGGATCGCCAGTTGCACGAACCAGATCGCCACGAAACACACCCAGCCCAGGGTCGACAGACCGAGGATCGAGTTGTGGTCGTATTCGGCGAAGCCGGGGTGGATCGCGGTCAGCATCACGCGGAACACCACCGAGGCCAGGTACGTCTGAATCCCGAACCAGGCGATGGCGATCACGGCGCGGATCAACGCGGGAATCTGCGCACCGTGAATACCGAAACTGATCCGGCTGATTACCGGAAACGGCACGCCGGTCTTTTGTCCCATGTAGCCGGACAGGTTCATGAAGACGTAGACCAGCGCCGCGCCGATGCCCAGCGACAGCAGGATCTGCCAGCCGCCCAGGCCCAGGGCGTACAAACCGATGGCAAATGAGTAGTTGGCGATGTTGTGAACGTCGTTGGTCCACAGGGCGAAGATGCTGTATTTGCCCCAACGCCGGCCTTCGACCTTGGTCGGCGCCAGATCGTTGTTATGCAGGCGAGGGCTGAGTACCACGGGGCATTGCTGAGTTTGATCTCGTTGAGTGGAGTGGGAAGAGGGCAGATCCAGCGCAATATTGTTGTTAGAGAGACTTGTACGCATTCCGGCAGGCTCCTGATGTTCCAGGCCGCGATGACTGTGCATGAGCGCGGGGCTCGGCAATCTTCGTCGCGGGTGGCGAGCATCATTGGTTACGGGGCATCTGCAGCCTGTACGGGATAGGGCGCTTCAGGCTTGCGGATCTAAAGTGTTTTTATGTTTTGAGATGATTGTATACAAAACATGTATGCACTAAAGCGAGTTCCATGCCAGTACTCGAAATCGAGGCGCGGAGAGGTGATTTCGTTTTGTCATCAGAGGGTGCATGGGGCGATGAAAAACGTGGTGTGCGAGGTGATTGATTGCGCAGGTATTTATTTTCGGGAGGGGATTTGCGGAAGAGCGGTAGCGGGGGACGGAAGGGGAAAATGTAACCTTTCAGGGCGCGGAAACAAAAAGTGCACACATAAATGGCACCGATGGTGACATTCCTGTGTACACATTTTTGATGGTTACGCATCCACTGTAGGAGCGAGCTTGCTCGCGATGGTCGTCAACGATAACGAGGGAAGCCTGACACCCGCGGTGTTCTCAGGTCCATCGCGAGCAAGCTCGCTCCTACAGGGGGAGAGGGATCAGGCCTTGGACTTGCTGATGATATTCCCCGCATGCAACCCGCATTCTTTCTGGGTCGCTTCTTCCCACCACCAGCGGCCTTCGCGTTCGTGCTGGTTCGGCAGGACCGGGCGGGTGCAGGGTTCGCAGCCGATGCTGATGAAACCGCGCTCGTGCAGGCTGTTGTACGGCAGTTCGAGCATGCGGATGTAGCCCCAGACCTCTTCGCTGGTCATCTGCGCCAGCGGGTTGAACTTGTACAGGGTGCGTTCCGGGGTAGAGAAAGCGGTGTCGATTTCCATCACTGCCACCGCGCTGCGGGTGCCCGGGCTCTGGTCGCGGCGCTGGCCGGTGGCCCAGGCCTTGACGCCGGAGAGCTTGCGTCGCAGCGGCTCGATCTTGCGGATCCCGCAGCATTCGCCATGGCCGTCCTTATAGAAGCTGAACAGGCCTTTTTCCTTTACGAAGGGTTCGAGCTTGGTGTAGTCCGGCGACACCAGTTCGATGTCGATCTTGTAGTTTTCGCGCACCTGATCGATGAAGCGGTAGGTCTCCGGGTGCAGGCGACCGGTGTCGAGGCTGAACACCTTGACGTTCTTGTTGATCTTCCAGGCCATGTCCACCAGCACCACATCCTCGGCGCCGCTGAAAGATATCCACAAGTCATCGCCAAACTCGGCGAACGCGAGTTTCAGGATGTCCTGGGGGGATTTGTTGGCATAGGTCGTGGCGAGTTCCACGACGTCGAACGTTGGGCTCATCAGGGCGGCTTCCTACAGGTCGGTGGCGCTGGGCGCTCTATATGGGGCCGATGGTAACAAAAAGCTGCGCCGGCCGGGGCGTCCTCTGCGTTGCGCGATGAGGGTGGAGTCGCTAGAGTTCGGCCTCGCTCGACTCAATAAACAATACAAATGGGAGTGTCTTGTGGAAATTGCATGTCTGGATCTGGAAGGTGTATTGGTCCCGGAAATCTGGATCGCCTTCGCTGAAAAAACCGGAATCGAGTCCCTCAGGGCCACCACCCGGGACATTCCCGACTACGACGTATTGATGAAGCAGCGCCTGCGGATTCTCGATGAGCACGGTCTGAAGCTGGCCGACATTCAGGAAGTGATCGCCACCCTCAAGCCGCTCGACGGCGCCATCGAGTTCGTCAACTGGCTGCGCGAGCGCTTCCAGGTGGTGATCCTGTCGGACACCTTCTACGAATTCTCCCAGCCGCTGATGCGCCAGTTGGGCTTCCCGACCTTGCTCTGCCACCGTCTGATCACCGACGACAGCGGGCGCGTGACCGGTTATCAGCTGCGTCAGAAAGATCCCAAGCGTCAGTCGGTCCTGGCCTTCAAGAGCCTGTACTACCGGGTGATCGCCGCTGGCGATTCCTACAACGACACCACCATGCTGGGCGAGGCGGATGCCGGGATTCTGTTCCACGCGCCGGACAACGTGATCCGCGAATTCCCGCAATTCCCGGCGGTGCACAGTTTTGAGGATTTGAAGCAAGAGTTCATCAAGGCCTCGAACCGGACCCTGTCCCTGTAAACACGATCCCTGTAGGAGCGAGCATGCTCGCGATGGAGGCCAACGATAACGCGGGGCATCAG
>NZ_JBSVXG010000304.1:0-5529 GCF_054070595.1 Pseudomonas sp. SDO55104_S430
GCTCCCACAGGTTCCGTTGTCTGCCACAAAATCTGCGAACAACACAAACCCCCTGTGGGAGCGGGCTTGCTCGCGAAAGCGTCGGGTCAGTCAGCATCGATGTTGGCCAAGAATTGGATTTCTCTCGGATGTCTGTCGCCTGCATAGGCGTCTTCTGAAGGCTTACGCCCCGGATGGCGTAGGAAGTTTCTGTATTTCCTACATTCAGGTTTTACCCGCTGTCACTCAGGCAGAATCGCTCACCCAGGGTGTTTTGGCATTCTGGCTGTAGGACGCGCTGTAGGACCTGCGAAATTTCGGGGCAAAGTCCTCGGAGATTTCCTTCGAACTGCGGCGATTGGCATGAACTGGTGGGCGTTGGGTTGGCGGGATAGGCTTTTCCCCGTCGCCGCGAAAGCGGTGACTGGGCGTAGGAAACCCTCACAACTTACCGCTTATCAGCTCCGTTTTGCGGCGGCTGTGCGCGGGACACGTTTCGACGTGGCTGAGTTGGTGAGTTCTCAGTTTCCTACTCCCGCGCACGGCTGCCACCCAAGCCCGTAGGAAAGGCCGTTGGCAGCTTCGATTGCTCACCTAAGGACTTTCAACCATGTCAAAACTTCACCCCGATCCACCCTACGAAAAACCATTGCCTCCTCCGGGCAACCGCTACATGGCCATGACCGGCAATTGCAGCGACATGCCCACCTTCTTCATCGACACCCACGTCCCGCTGGACATCCTGTTGGAAGCCGCCAACTACCGCATCCGCGCGGTAGTCGAGGTCCTGGAAAACCTGTCCATGCGCGGTTCGATCGAGTGTGAATCCTTCATCCTCAGCGACTTTGCGCTGATGTGCGCCATACCGTTGCGTGATGGGTGTGATGTGCTGGATATCATCAAGCGACGGATGCGCTAACCACCGTCCCCCTGTAGGAGCGAGCATGCTCGCGATGAACCCGAGAACACCGCGGGGTGTCAGGCGCCCATCGTTATCGTTGACGTCCATCGCGAGCATGCTCGCTCCTACAGGTTCGGTGGTGATGGTCTATTTGACCAACCGCGTCTCCTTCGACGGCCGATACCCGAAATACGAGCTGTAGCACTTGCTGAAATGGCTCGGCGACACGAACCCGCAAGCCACCGACACCTCGACGATGCTCAAGGTCGTGTGCTGCAGCAATCGCCGCGCTTCGGTGATGCGCAAATCCATGTAATAGCGCTGCGGCGTGGTCCCCAGCTGCTCCTTGAACAGCCGCTCGATCTGCCGCCGCGAACGCCCCGCATACTCGCAAAGCGCCTCCATCTCCAGCGGCTCTTCGAGGTTGGCGTCCATCAGGTTCACCACCTCGCGCAACGGCCCGCAAACCGAAGCATTCAACGAAGGCTTGATACGCCGATAACGCGACGCCTCGAACGCCAGAATATCCTCGATGCCATCGGTCAACGCCTTGTCGTGCAGCCCGCGAATCCACTCCAGCGCCATATAAAACGTGCCGTTCGGACTGGACGCGGTCATGCGGTCCCGATCCACCACGTAGGCTTCGCTGGTGACCTGGGTCATCTTGGCGATCTCCGCCAGTGCCGGGCGGTGCTCGGGGTGAATCGCGCAACGATAGCCATCGAGCAAACCGGCGCGCCCAAGGAACCACGCGCCATTCCACACCCCGGCCAGGGTCACGCCCTGTTCGGCGGCGTCGTGCAACAGATTGATCAACGCCTCATCGGCCTTGAGCGTGGTCCGGTAACCGCCGCAGACCACCAGCAGATCCAGCTCCTGAATCTCGGCGTGACTCAGGCACGCATCCGGCCGAATCACCAGCCCCAGGTCGCTGATCACTTCCCCTTCGGCCAAACCGAAGGTCTTGGTGGAAAACAGCTCGGGCCGCAGCAGGTTGGCCGTGACGATCGTGTCCAGCGCCTGGGTAAACGCCGGCAGGGAAAAGTGCTCCAGCAGCAAAAACCCGGCCCGGGCCCGCACCGACTGGCCTTCATGCTCATTGAGGTAGCGCAGGTTCTTGCCCTTCATGCCACCGCTGAACTGACGTCGCTCTACCAACGCACGCCTCGCTTCGTCGTACCGACGACCCTGTGATTGAACGCCTTGCTCACTGTCACTCCTTGCCCATGAAAACCTGAATCTGTATCGGAAAGTGTTCGACAGCTGGGCTGTTTACGCAAGTTGAAGGCCGATGGCAATCGAACGATGCCATACGGTGTGCCATGCACCGTGTCCCCCGAGCCATTATTCACATTACGTGCGCAAAGCAATCACTTTATGGCGCTTGATGCAGGATTCGCGACGAATAAGCTATGGCCATGTTTCCGTGATCTCGCCAAAACAAGAGTCCACTCCATGACCCGCCCAAGAACGCTCTATCAGAAGCACATCGACAGCCACACCGTTTGCGAACTCGACGATCAGGGCCATGTGCTGTTGTACATCGATCGCCAGGTCGCGAACGAATACACCAGCCCGCAAGCCTTCAGCGGCCTGCGCGAAGCCGGACGCACGGTCTGGCGCCCTTCGGCGACGCTGGCGGTGGTCGACCATGTGAACCCGACCGCGCCCAACCGCATCGCCACCATGCCCGATGCCGGCGGCGCGCGGCAGGTGTCGTACTTCGCGGAGAACTGCCGGGATTTCGGCATCGAACTGTTCGACGTGCTGGACAAGCGCCAGGGGATCGAACACGTGGTCGCCCCGGAACAGGGCTTCATTTTGCCGGGCATGGTGGTCGCGGCCGGCGACAGTCACACCACCACCTACGGTGCGCTGGGGGCTTTCGGCTTCGGCATCGGCACCTCGGAAATCGAGCACCTGCTGGCGTCGCAAACCCTGGTCTACAAGCGTCTGAAAACCATGCGCGTGACGGTCGACGGCGTGCTGGGCGCAGGCGTGAAGTCCAAGGACATCATCATGGCCCTGATCGAGACCATCGGTGCCTCGGGCGCCACCGGTTACGCAATTGAATTTGCCGGCCCGGCTATCCGCGACCTGAGCGTCGAAGCGCGCATGACCATCTGCAACATGGCCGTCGAGGCCGGCGCCCGGGGCGCGTTCATGGCGCCGGACGAAAAAGTCTTCGCCTATCTGCAGGACAAGCCACGGGCGCCGCAAGGTGAGCGCTGGGAGCAGGCGCTGGCCCAGTGGGCAACGTTGCACAGCGATGAAGGCGCCCTCTTCGACCGTGAAGTCCGCCTGGATGTGAGCACACTGGAGCCCATGGTCACCTGGGGCACCAGCCCCGATCAGGCCGCGCCGGTGGGCGGTCACGTGCCGAATCCCGCCGACGAGCCGGACCTGATTCTGCGTCAGGGCATGCAACGGGCCCTCGATTACATGGGCCTCGAACCCGGCATGCCGCTCAGCGACGTGGTGATCAGCCATGCCTTCATCGGCTCCTGCACCAACGCGCGTATCGAAGACCTGCGGGACGTCGCCCAGGTGGTGCGCGGCAGACAGGTGGCCGCTCATGTGCGGGCGATGATCGTTCCGGGCTCGACGCTCGTGCGCCAACAGGCGGAACGCGAGGGGCTGGCGCAGATTTTCCTCGAGGCCGGTTTCGAATGGCGGCAATCGGGCTGCTCGATGTGCCTGGCGATGAACGACGACGTGCTCGCCCCCGGCGACCGTTGCGCCTCCAGCACCAACCGTAACTTTGAAGGCCGTCAGGGCGCCGGGGCGCGCACCCACCTGATGAGCCCGGCCATGGTCGCGGCCGCCGCGATCACCGGGCATTTGACCGACGTCCGCACATTCGCTCTGGAGGCTTGAAGCATGCAACCTTTCACTACGGTCAGCGGCAGCGCCGCACCATTGCTGGCAGCCAACATCGACACCGATGTGATCATGCCCAAGCAGTTTCTCAAGGGCATCGATCGCCAGGGGCTGGATCGGGGGCTGTTTTTCGATCTGCGATTCCTGCCGTCGGGTGAAGCCAACCCGGCCTTCATCCTCAACCAGCCGGCATGGACGGACGCGGCATTTTTGGTGGTGGGCCCCAACTTCGGCTGCGGATCGAGCCGCGAACATGCGGTCTGGGGGCTCAAGCAGGTCGGCATCAGAGCGCTGATCGGCAGCAGTTTCGCGGGGATTTTCTTTGATAACTGCCAGCGCAACGGGGTGTTGGCGATTCAGCTCGATGAGCTGGAGCTGAAGCGGGTGGCGGAGGTTGTCAGCCAGGCGGAGACGGCAGGGATCAGCGTGAATCTGCCGGAGCAGACACTGGAGTTGGCCGATGGCAGCGTGATCCGTTTCGAGATCGATCAGTTGCGCAAGCAGGCGCTGCTGCTGGGGCTCGATGCGATTGGCACCACCTTGCAGCGGGCGGAGCAGATTCGCGGCTTCGAGGCGCGGCATCTGGCGCAGAATCCCTGGCTGGCATGACGCGATCCCCCTGTAGGAGCGAGCATGCTCGCGATGGTGGACCAGACACCACTGGCATCCAAGCAGCCCGCGTCATCGTTGGCGACCATCGCGAGCATGCTCGCTCCTACAGAGATTGGTTATTCGACCGACAGATCGCGGAAATACGCCTCCAGAAACTCCACACACACCCGCAATTTCGCCGACTGACTCAACCGCGTCGGGTACACCGCCCACACGTTGGCGCTCTGGGTGTAGTCGTGCAGCACCTGCACCAGTCGGCCCTGCTCCAGCATCGGTTTGACGTCCCACATCGAGCGCAACAGAATCCCGCCGCCGCTCAACGCCCATTCCAGAACGATCTCGCCGCTGTTGGATGACAGCGGGCCGCTGACCCGCACCGATTCTTCCTGGCCGTCACGCGTCAGGTTCCACACGCCGAACGCATTGTTGCGCTCCTTGAGCACCAGGCAATCGTGGTTCTTCAGGTCGTCCAGCGAACGCGGCATCCCGCGCCGTTCCAGGTATTCCGGCGTTGCGCACAGCACCCGCCGATTGCTCACCAGCTTGCGCCCCAGATGCTGCCCGGGCAGGTCATCACCGACGCGAATCTCAAGATCGAAACCCTCGCCGACGATGTCGACCACGCGGTCGAACACGTCCAGGCGGATCTCCAGTTTCGGGTAGGTCTGCGACAGTTTGCAGATGGCCGGCGCGACATGGTTGCGGCCGAAGCCGAAGCTGCTGCAGATGTGCAACGAGCCCATGGGTTGCTGGCGAGCCTCGGCGATTTCACCGACGAAATCGTCGAAATCACCCAACAGCTTTTCCGCCCACACCCGCACCCGTTCGCCGTCATCGGTCAGGGCAATGCGTCGTGTGGTGCGATGCAGCAGGCGCGTCGACAGCGTGGTTTCCAGCACGGAAATGCGCTTGCTGATGTACGCCGGCGAGTAACCCAGCTCTTCGGCGGCGCTGGCAAAACCGTTCTTGCGCACGACGGTGAGAAAAACCTTGAGGTCTTCAGGCAAGGGAAATTGATCACGATTCGTGTTCATACGCCTCATGGTTCCGCTGTTTATCACGAAATTCGCGAAGGATAGCATTCATCCCGAACACAGCGCTTTCCCCTAATGAAATGGCTACCCCCGCACCCCCTGTAATCGCTCGCTAAGCTTTCA
>NZ_JBSVXG010000305.1:0-5481 GCF_054070595.1 Pseudomonas sp. SDO55104_S430
CCGTGTTTCTTCAGGAGGAATGCGGTCAACTGTGGGAGCGGGCTTGCTCGCGAAAGCGGCCTGCCAGGCGCTGGATTACTGCCTGACTTAACGCCGAACCTGTTTCAAAGTCTCGGCAATCAAAAACGCCAATTCCAGCGACTGATCCGCATTCATCCGCGGATCACAGTGAGTGTGATACCGATCCGACAATCCATCCTCGGTAATCGGCCGCGCCCCACCGATGCACTCGGTCACGTTCTGCCCGGTCATCTCGATGTGGATACCGCCGGCATAACTGCCCTCGGCCTGGTGCACCTGGAAGAACTGCTTCACCTCCCCGAGAATCTGCGCGAAATCCCGGGTCTTGTAGCCGCTGCTGGCCTTGATGGTGTTGCCGTGCATCGGGTCCGAACTCCAGAGCACTTGCTTGCCTTCGCGCTGCACGGCGCGGATCAGTTGCGGCAAGTGGTCGCCGACCTTGTTCGCGCCCATGCGCGCGATCAGGTTCAGGCGGCCCGGATCGTTGTCCGGGTTGAGGATGTCGATCAGGCGGATCAGGTCGTCGGTGTTCATGCTCGGGCCGACCTTGACCCCGATCGGGTTGTTCACCCCGCGCAGGAACTCGACGTGGGCGCCATCGAGCTGACGGGTGCGGTCGCCGATCCACAACATGTGGGCCGAGCAGTCGTAGTAATCGTTGGTCAGGCTGTCGCGGCGCACGAAAGCTTCTTCGTAGTTCAACAGCAGCGCTTCGTGGGCGGTGAAGAAGCTGGTCTCGCGCAATTGCGGCGAGCTGTCCATGCCGCAGGCGCGCATGAAAGCCAGGGTCTCATCGATGCGGTCGGCCAGGTGGCTGTACTTCTCGGCCAGCGCGGAGTTGGCGATGAAATCCAGGTTCCACTTGTGCACCTGGTGCAGGTCGGCAAACCCGCCCTGGGCGAAGGCGCGCAACAGATTGAGAGTGGCGGTGGACTGGTGATAGGACTGCAGCAGGCGCTCCGGGTCCGGCACGCGGCTCTTCTCGTCGAAGCCGATACCGTTGACGATGTCGCCCCGGTAGGCTGGCAAGGTCACGCCGTCGATGGTTTCGTCGTTGGCCGAGCGCGGCTTGGCAAACTGGCCGGCCATGCGCCCTACCTTGACCACCGGGCAGCCGGCGGCGAAGGTCATGACGATTGCCATTTGCAGCAACACCTTGAAGGTGTCGCGGATTTTCGCGGCGGAGAACTCGACGAAGCTTTCCGCGCAATCGCCGCCCTGCAGCAGAAACGCGCGGCCCTGGGTCACTTCGGCAAACTGACGACGCAATTCCCGGGCTTCACCGGCAAACACCAGTGGCGGATAACTGGCCAGGGTTTGCTCGACGTGCTGCAAATGCGCTGCATCGGGGTATTGGGGTTGCTGCTGGATCGGCAGGGCGCGCCAGCTGTCAGGGCTCCAGGGTTGGCTCATCACGGTCTCTATTTGTTTTACGCTCGGATCGCCATGTTATCAGCAATTAGTGCGTGACCTGCTCCCGTCGCTTCGCGGACAATCGCGCCTTTGCCGCTGTGCGCAGTGGTGTCAATGTGATGCTTGTTCATTGCAGGCAAGGTGAGGGTCGGGAGAGGAAATGACTGAGGAGCGCGTCGAGCATTTGCTCGCCGAAGTGCAGGACGAATTTGGCGTGATCCGCGTGCTGGAAGTGGCCGATTACCGTTTTCTCGAATTCGGTGACGCCATCGAGCAGAGTTGTGTCTTCACCGCCGACCCGAGCTGGCTCGAATACGATTACACCCGGGCGATGCTGATCGGTGCGCTGTGCCACGAGCAGCCGGAGTCCGCGCTGTTTCTCGGGCTCGGCGCCGGCACACTGACCCAGGCCTGCCTCAAGTTCCTGCCGCTGGAAGACGTCGAAGCCATCGAACTGCGTCCCGATGTGCCGCGCCTGGCCATCGAGTACCTGGGGCTGGACGACGATCCGCGCCTGTACATTCGCGTCGGCGATGCTTTGGAACTGCTCGACACGGCTGAGCCTGCGGACCTGATTTTCGTCGACCTCTATACCGACGTCGGCCCGGGTGTCGGGCACCTGGCCTGGACTTTCCTGGAGAACTGCCAGAAACGCCTGAATCCGGGTGGCTGGCTGGTGATCAATCAATGGGCCACCGACGACGGCAAGCCGCTGGGCGCCGCGTTGTTGCGCGGGCTCTATCACCGGCATTACTGGGAATTGCCGGTGAAGGAGGGCAACGTGATCCTGATCGTGCCTTCGGAACTGGATCAGGAGCTGGACATGCAAGGGCTCATCGCCCGGGCCGAAGCGCTGGCGCCGCGGTTGGGGTATTCGCTGGAGTCGCTGATCAAGGCGATTCGGCCTGCGACCTGATCGGAGGCTTCATGACCTCATCGCGAGCAGGCTCGCTCCCACAATTGAACTGCGATTTCCTGTGGGAGCGAGCCTGCTCGCGATGAGGCCGGTAAAGCCTGCAAAAAATCAGATCCCTTTGAAGACCCCGGGTCGCTTCTCGATCAACGACCTCACCCCCTCCCGCGCATCCTCGGTCGCCAACAACTTCTTCGCCAACCCCGGCAGATTCTTCGCAGCAGCGAGTTCCCCTTCATAACGAGCCTGCCGAGCCGACATCAACGTGGCCTGAACCCCCAGCGGCGCCTGCCGGGCAATCCGTTCGGCCAACTCGATCGCCCGCGGCAGCAAATCCTCACTGGCCACGACCTCCTGCACCAGTCCCAGGTGCAGGGCGTCATGGGCATCGAACTCATCGCCGGTCAGCATCCAGCGCATGGCATTGCCCCAGCCGGCCACCTGATGCAGGCGCAGGGTCGCGCCGCCAAACGGGAAGATCCCGCGCTGCACTTCCATCTGGGCAAATCGGGTATTGCTGGCACACAGGTTGATGTCGGCGGCCAGCATCAATTCGATGCCGATGGTCAGGCAATAACCCTGTGCGGCTACGATCACCGGTTTGCTGACCCGGGGACCTGCAAACACGCCCCACGGATCGCAGCCTCCGGACGGCGTTTGCCAGCCTTCGATCAGGGTTGAGCTGGCGCTTGCCAGATCCAGGCCGGCGGTAAAATGCTCGCCATGCCCGAAGACCACCGCCACCCGCGCCTCGCTGTCGGCTTCAAAGTCGCCGTAAGCCAGGCTCAGTTCATTGAGCAGATCGATGTCGAAGGCGTTGCGCTTGGCGACCCGATCCAGGCCGATCAACAGGACATGACCGCGTTTTTCACGGCTCACACGGCTGGCGTTCAGCTCTTGCATGGGGCATCTCCTGAAGCAGGAAGGGGAGTCGGACCGGCGGTCTGAATCATTCGAGGTGAACCGTTTAAGCGCCATCGCCCGCAGGGCAGGGCCCTTGAAAAATAGACGCTGGCACGACTATCCGCAAAGCGTGTGACAGAACGCCGTACGTACGCATTGAGCGTCAAAAAAAACTCCCTTTTTCGGCAAATTCCGGTATAGTGCGCGCCGGTCTTTAACAGGGCCACGTTTAGGTAGCGCAATTCCCCGAAGTCAACTTCGGTTGCACGTCCGCTTCGGACTCTTCCTTGACGATTCTTTTCATTCAATCGTTTTCGCAAATCCCCGCCGACAAAGCTGCCAGGGCGACTCTTGAGTCTCAACACGGCATGCGCAGCTTTGGAGCATGGGTCTTTGCGGATGCACTTAGAGGCAGACCCATGACCCAGGAAATCGGCGGCTTCGCCGCTCTTGAACTTCATCCCAATATTGTCGCTGCAGTAGTCGCTACCGGCTATGAAGAGCCTTCGGCCATTCAGCAGCAGTCGATCCCGATCATCCTCGCCGGTCACGATATGATTGGTCAGGCGCAAACCGGTACCGGTAAAACCGCCGCCTTTGCCCTGCCTATCCTGCACCGCATTGATCCGTCCAAGCGCGAGCCGCAAGCTCTGATCCTGGCCCCAACTCGTGAGTTGGCGCTGCAAGTTGCAACCGCTTTCGAAACCTACGCCAAGCAAATGCCGGGCGTGAGTGTTGTGGCTGTCTACGGCGGCGCGCCGATGGGCCCACAATTGAAAGCAATCCGTAATGGCGCACAGATCGTTGTCGCCACTCCGGGCCGTCTGTGCGACCACCTGCGTCGCGACGAAAAAGTGCTGCAGACCGTGAACCACCTGGTTCTCGACGAAGCAGACGAAATGCTCAAGCTGGGCTTCATGGACGACCTGGAAGTCATCTTCAAGGCCATGCCGGAAACCCGTCAGACCGTATTGTTCTCGGCTACCCTGCCGCAGTCGATCCGTGCCATCGCCGAGCGTCACCTGCGCGATCCAAAGCACGTGAAGATCCAGAGCAAGACCCAGACCGTTACCGCGATCGAGCAGGCTCACCTGCTGGTTCACGCTGACCAGAAGACTTCTGCCGTTCTCAGCCTGCTGGAAGTGGAAGATTTCGACGCGCTGATCATGTTCGTGCGTACCAAGCAAGCGACCCTGGACCTGGCCAGCGCCCTGGAAGCCAAAGGCTACAAGGCCGCTGCGCTGAACGGTGACATTGCCCAGAACCAGCGTGAGCGCGTGATCGACTCCCTCAAGGATGGCCGTCTGGACATCGTTGTGGCGACCGACGTTGCCGCTCGTGGTCTGGACGTACCGCGCATCACTCACGTGTTCAACGTTGATATGCCGTACGACCCGGAATCCTACGTTCACCGTATCGGCCGTACCGGCCGTGCCGGTCGCGAAGGTCGTGCACTGCTGCTGGTGACTCCGCGTGAGCGCCGCATGCTGCAAGTGATCGAGCGTGTAACCGGTCAGAAGGTTGCCGAAGTTCGTCTGCCGGACGCCCAGGCCGTTCTGGATGCTCGCATCAAGAAACTGACCAACAGCCTGTCGCCGCTGGTGGCTGATGCCGAATCGACCCACGGTGATCTGCTCGATCGCCTGACCGCCGACATCGGTTGCAGCCCACGTGCCCTGGCCGCAGCCCTGCTGCGCAAGGCTACCAACGGTCAAGCGCTGAACCTGGCCGCTATCGAGAAAGAGCGTCCGCTGGTGCCGAACAGCACTCCGCGTGGCGATCGTCCAGAGCGTTCCGGTGACCGTCCTGAGCGTGGCGACCGCGAGCGTCGTGCTCCGATGCCGCTGGCCGAAGGTCGTGCTCGTTGCCGTACCGCGCTGGGTGCGCGTGACGGTATCGCCGCCAAGAACCTGCTGGGCGCCATCCTCAACGAAGGTGGTCTGGCCCGTGAAGCCATCGGTCGCATCCAGGTGCGTGACAGCTTCAGCCTCGTCGAGCTGCCGGAAGATGGTCTGGAGAAGTTGCTGACCAAGCTGAAGGACACGCGCGTTGCCGGCAAGCAGCTGAAACTGCGTCGCTACCGCGAAGATTGATCGGCTTTCGGGCTGATTGATCGAACATAAAAAATCCCCGACTGGTTCGGGGATTTTTTTTGCCTGTTGTTTGGTGGCTGGCCTGGAATTGGAGTCGCCCCCCATCGCGAGCAGGCTCGCTCCCACAATGGAATGCAT
>NZ_JBSVXG010000306.1:0-5475 GCF_054070595.1 Pseudomonas sp. SDO55104_S430
CACCCATGCAGCTGACACTCCATCGCGAGCAGGCTCGCTCCCACAGGGATTGTGTTTGGCCAATCAGAACGCTGGAGCACCACGATGTCCTCCTCACTCAAACCCACCTGGCCCGACAACCACAAGGCCTGTCTTGCCCTGGCCTTCGACCTCGATGGCCCCACGGGCGATGCCATGCTCAACGGTTCGATCTGGCACAAGCCCGAGTACTTCGGCTTCGGCGGTTACGGCCCCTATCGGGCACTGCCGCGGATCCTCGATCTGCTCGACGAATTCCGCTTGCCGACCACCTTCTTCGTCCCCGCGTGGGTGGTGGAGAACTGGCCGAAACAGTGCCAGGCGATTGTCGAGCGCGGGCATGAGGTGGCGTATCACGGGTACAAACACGAATCCTTTTACGCCCTGACGCTGGATCAGCAGAAGGACGTGATGCAGCGTTGCCGCGAGGTGTTCTGGAAACACCTGAACATCCGCGCCGAAGGCTTTCGCACCCCGTCCGGCGACTGGCGCGCCGAGACCCCGGCCATGTTGGTGGAAGCCGGCGTGACCTACTCCAGCAGCATGCGCGGCGATGACCGGCCCTATCTGGTCAACGTGCCGGGCCACGCCACGCCGCTGGTGGAAATCCCCGGTCGCTGGGAGATGGATGACTACGCCTCCATCGCCTACACCCGCGCGCCGGACTTCCCTTCAGGACTGGACCGTACGGCCAGCTACGAACTGACGCTGGACAACTGGTGTCGCGAATACGACGGTGCCATGGACGAAGGCCTGTGCCTGACCACCCTGTTCCATCCCAAGATCACCGGCAAACCGGGGCGCATCCTGCTGCTGGAAAAACTCTTCGAACACATGCGCCAACGGGACGACGTCTGGTTCGCCACCTGCCGCGACGTTGCCCACTGGTGGCTGAAGGAGCATCACCATGGCTGAGTTCACCACCTGGCCCAAGGGCTACCGCTGCGCCGTGGTACTGACCGTCGACTACAACGACATCCACGGCATTCTCACCCAGGCGCCGGAAGTCGCCGGGCGTGACAAGACGCTGTCGGTCTGGCGCTACGGCACCCAGCGCGGCGTCGAGCGTTTGCTCGGGCTATTCAGGGAACTGGGCGTGCGCAGCAGCTGGTTCGTCCCGGGCATCGTCGCCGAGGAAAACCCCGAACACCTGCGAGCGATCCAGGCTGACGGCCATGAAATCGCCTGTGCAGGCTATCGTCACCAGAACTACGACAACCTTGACCTGGCGCAGCAGACCGCTGAAATCGCCCGTGGCTGCGAAGCCTTGCGAGCGCTGACCGGCCAACGCCCTGTCGGTTTTCGCATTCCCGCTGGCAACGGTGCGCCCGGTTTCATTGAGGCGTTGCGCAATCAGGCCATTAGCTGGTCGTCCTCGTGGCGCGGCGATGATTTGCCGTTCGCTCACCCGACCGCCCCCGAGGTGATCGAGCTGCCGCTGCACTACGAACTGGAAGACGAACCCTACTTCGCCTTCAACCTCAGCCCGGCGGTGCCACCGGCCCAATCGCGGATCGCCTCCTACAGCCACACCCTGGGCAACCTCCAGATGGACTTCGCCGGGTTTCATCGTTTCGGCCTGTGCTACGTGCTGCGCCTGCACCCGGAAATCATCGCCACGCCGGGACGCATCGGCGTGTTGCGCGAGCTGCTCGAAGGTATCCGGCAGCGCGATGACGTGTGGATCGCCACCGGAGCTGAAGTCGCGCAATGGTGGGCGGAATCCGCGGCGCCGGTGAGCGAGGATCATCCGGCGTCGGTGTATGAGCGGCACTACCGGGATTACCTCCTATGACCGAACGGATGCAACGGCTGGCGCAGTTTTGCGTCGAGACCCGGTTCGAGGATTTGCCGTCAACGCTGGTGGCGCAAGCCAAGCGACATATTCTCGACACCTTTGGTGCAACCCTGGCCGGCGCTGACAGCAGCGTGGCGCTGCAGGCACGCCGGGTGTTCGAGGGCGACGTCGGTGAGGCCTTGGTCTGGGGCACCGACCTGCGACTCGGCGCGGCCCAGGCGGCCTTGCTCAACGGTGTCGCCGCCCACGCGCTGGAGCTGGACGACACCGGTGGCTGCGATCATTCCGGCGCCGTGGTGTTGCCGGCGGTCATGGCCGCGGTGTCGCTGGCCGGGCAACCGGTGAACGGACGCGAGTTCATCACTGCCGTGGTGATTGGCTACGAGATCGGCCGTCGGGTCCTCGAAGCCTGTGGCAGTTATTCAGCCCACAACGGTGCCGGCTGGCACTCCACCGCCACCTGCGGCGTGTTCGGCGCAGCGGCGGCCAGCGCACGAATCCTGGGTTTGAACGCTGAACAGATGCTCGCCACACTCGGTATCGCCGGCAGTTTCAGCGGTGGTTTGTGGGCCTTCATCCACGATGGCTCGCAAAGCAAAAAACTGCACAGTGGTCGCGCGGCCGAGGGCGGCTTGCTGGCGGCGCGGTTTGCCGGGCAAGGCGTCACCGGCCCGTCGAAACTGTTCGACGATGTCTGGGGAGGTTTTCTCAGGACCCTGGCCCCGCAGACCGCTCAACCCGAAGCGCTGGATGCCGATCTGGGGACGGTGTGGAAACTCGCCCGCTGCTCGATCAAGCCCCACGCCTCATGCCGAGGCACTCACTCGGCCATCGATGCCCTGGGTTTGTTGCTTGCGCAATTGCAGGTCGGCGCCGATCAGGTCGAGGATATCCATGTGTCGTTGTGCGGGTTTCTGAAGGACATGTGCGGCAGCCAGGATGTCAGTACCCTGGCGGCGTCCCAGATGAGCCTGCCCTACGCACTCGCCGCGCGGTTGGTGCATGGCCATTGCCGGCTCGAGGCTTATGACGAGGCGCAGCGCGACGATCCGCGAATTGCTCGCTGGCTGTCGCGCATTCGTCTTGAAGTGGATCCGCAACTGTCAGAGGATGGCGAGCCGGTGGTCAGTGTGCGGACCGTGGACGGTCGGCTGGCCAGCCTGTGTGTCGATCCACCCCTGGGAGCGCCGGGCAATCCGTTGAGTGACGGGGCGCTGGAAGAGAAGTTCTACAGCCTGGCGACGCGGGTGATCTCGCGGCAGCAGGCGACGGGGTTGGTCGAGCAGTTGTGGCGGCTGGAAGCGCTGGAGTCGGTTGATGGGCTGGAACGGTGGCTGGGTTGAGTCATTTGTTGGTTGATCCGGCCTCTTCGCGAGCAAGCCCGCTCCCACATTGGATCTGCAGTGCTCACAAATATTGTGTTCACTCCAGCCTCCTGTGGGAGCGGGCTTGCTCGCGAATGGCCGCAACTCGGTACATCGTCGAACACTACACATCTGAATAAGGACATTTGCCCCACCGTGTTCAATTACTCGCTCGTTATCCGCCGCCTGATGATCGTCTCTCTGACCATCGTTGTCAGCCGTGCCATCAGCAGTCCCTTGCTCACGCTGTTCCTGAGCAACAAGCTGGGCCTCAACCATCAGGACGTCGGTCTGCTGCTGGGGATTGCGGTGTTCATCGCCACCCTGCTCGCGCTGTATGGCGGCTACATCATCGATCGCCTGGAAAAGCGCCGGCTGTTGATCCTGACGATGCTGTCCAGCGCGATTGGCTTCGTGCTGCTGACCTTCGCCGAAAACCTGTACCTGACCACCCTCACCCTGATCATCACCGAAACCGCGTCGGCGCTGTTTCTCATCGGTTCCAAGGCGATCCTCAGCGAAAACCTGCCCATCGGCCAGCGCGCCAAGGCGTTTTCCATACGCTACACCTTGACCAACATCGGCTACGCCACCGGCCCCATGCTCGGCGTGACCATCGCCGGCTACTATCCGATTGCGCCGTTCCTGATTGCCGGCGCCATCGCGTTCTTCAGTATCTTCCTGATGGTCGGGATTCCCAGGGACTCGGCGCCGACGCCGGTCATTGGCCAGCCGCAGAGTTTCCTCAAGACCCTGGTGACCCTGAAGAACGACCGCACCCTGATCATGTTCACCTGCGGCTGCCTGCTCAGCACGGTGGTCCACGGGCGATTCACCCTGTACCTGTCGCAATACCTGCTGGTGACCAATGACGACAAACACGCCCTGGACATCATGGCCGCCCTGCTTGCCTGCAACGCCATTGCGGTGATCCTGTTGCAGTACCAGTTCGGTCGTTTCATCACCCGGGAAAAACTGCGCTACTGGATCGCCGGTGGCACCACCCTGTTCATCATCGGCCTGATCGGCTTCAGCTTCGCCGACAGCATGGTCAGTTGGTGCGTGGCGATGTTCATCTTCACCCTCGGCGAAATGATCATCTATCCGTCCGAATTCCTCTTCGTCGACACACTGGCCCCGGAGGAACTGCGCGGCAGCTATTACGGCGCGCAGAACCTCGCGGCCCTCGGTGGCGCCGCCAGCCCAGTCCTTTGCGGGTACCTACTGATGCACACGCCCGCACCGACGATGTTCTATGCTTTGAGCGCCCTGACGGCGATGGGGGGATTGCTGTGTTTCCTCAGCGGTCGACGAGTCGCTTTGCATCAGAATTAATGAACTGAAGCTTCATTAATATGAATTTGTCAGTAACACCTGATGTCGGCAAACTATCGTCGTTCCTCCCCCAATAGTTGGAACACCTTCAAGGGCTTTCTGGGTATTCCCGGCAAGCCTTTTTTTTACCTCGTTTTTTTGTCTACGGAACGGTTTTCATCATGCTCGCTCGCTGGTTGCCTGCCGCTATCAATACCCGCCCCACCGAATGGAGCCGTGCCGCCATCGGCATGGCCATCGGCACCCTGGCCAGTGTCTGGATCTGCAGTCTGGTGTTCGGCGTCGAGGCGGCGCAGCACCTGATCGGTCCGCTGGGGGCGTCGGCAGTGCTGCTGTTTGCGGTGTCTTCCGGTGCGCTGGCGCAGCCTTGGTCGATTGTCGGCGGCTATCTGTGCGCCGGGGTGATGGGGTTGCTGGCGGCCCATGTGCTCGGTCGTACCCTGGGCAGCGCCTGTCTGGCGGCGGGCATGGCGGTGGTTCTGATGTGCTGGCTGCGTTGCCTGCATCCTCCTGCGGGCGCGGTGGCGGCGACCACGGTGCTGGCCGATCCTGTGACAGTCTCGATGGACTGGATGGCGCTGGGGCCGGTGATGCTCAGCGCGTTGGTGATGGTGCTGTGCGCGGTGGCCTACAACAACCTGACGCGCATCCGTTATCCCAAGCGCCCGGCCGAGCCGGTGCCGATGGTGCCCGCCGATCATCCGCCGATCGACAGTCAGGCGATCACGGTCGATGACCTGAAACTGGCTTTGGCAGACATGGAGGCCTTTATCGATGTCACGCCTGAGGACCTGGAACAGCTGATCCATACCAGCGAGCTGTACGCCAAGCGGCGCAGCATCGGCGAAGTGCTCAGCCACGCCAGCGCCTGATCGCCTCTTCTTCTGTGGGAGCGAGCCTGCTCGCGATGGAAGCCGCAACAACGCGGGACATCAGATAGCCCGCGTTATCGTTGACTAC
>NZ_JBSVXG010000307.1:0-5436 GCF_054070595.1 Pseudomonas sp. SDO55104_S430
GATGAAACGCATAAAACCTGTAGGAGCGAGGCTTGCCCGCGAAGAGGCCCTGACAAACACCACACAAACCCCAGACAAACAAAAACGCCCCCGGCCTTTCGACCGGGGGCGTTTTCGTTCAGCCGGGGCTAATTAGGCCTTGGCTTTCTTGGCAGCGCGGGTACGCTCGCTTTCGTCCAGGATCTTCTTGCGAAGACGGATGGACTTAGGAGTTACTTCGCACAGCTCGTCTTCCTGGATGTATTCCAGAGCCTGTTCCAGGGTGAAGCGAACAGGTGGAACCAGAGCGATGGTTTCGTCTTTACCCGAAGCACGCATGTTGTCGAGCTTCTTGCCCTTGGTAGGGTTCACGCCCAGGTCGTTGTCACGGCTGTTCTGACCAACGATCTGACCGTTGTAGATCTCCTGACCGTGTTCTACGAACAGCTTGCCACGAGCCTGCAGGGTTTCCAGGGAGTAGGTCAGTGCCTTACCGGTTTCAACCGAAACCAGTACGCCGTTCTGACGGCCGGACATGTGGCCCGACTTCACTGGAGCGTAACGATCGAAGATCGAGGTCAGGATGCCAGCACCGTTGGTCAGGGTCAGGAACTGGTTACGGAAACCGATCAGACCACGAGCAGGGATGTTGTATTCCAGACGCACACGGCCTTTGCCATCCGGCACCATGTTGCTCAGGTCGCCTTTACGCAGACCCATCTCTTCCATCACCTTGCCCTGAGATTCTTCAGGGATGTCGATGGTTACGTTTTCGAACGGCTCTTGCTTGACGCCGTCGACTTCACGAATGATCACTTCCGGACGGCCCAGGGCCAGTTCGAAGCCTTCGCGACGCATGGTTTCGATCAGTACCGAGAGGTGCAGCTCACCACGGCCGGAAACCTTGAACTTGTCAGCCGAGTCGCCTTCTTCAACGCGCAGTGCAACGTTGTACAGCAGCTCTTTGTCCAGACGATCCTTGATGTTACGGGAGGTCACGAACTTGCCTTCTTTACCGCAGAATGGCGAGTCGTTTACCTGGAAGGTCATGGAAACGGTTGGCTCGTCGACGGTCAGAGGCTTCATCGCTTCGACGGTGTCCGGGTGGCACAGAGTGTCGGAGATGAACAGCTCGTCGAAACCGCTGATGCAGACGATGTCGCCGGCTGCAGCTTCTTCAACGTCTACACGGTGCAGACCGTGGTGACCCATCAGCTTCAGGATACGACCGTTGCGGCGCTTGCCGTCGGCGTCGATGGCGACAACCGGGGTGTTCGGCTTGATGCGACCACGAGCGATACGGCCAACACCGATAACACCCAGGAAGCTGTTGTAGTCCAGTGCCGAGATTTGCATCTGGAAAGGACCATCACGGTCAACGGCTGGCGCTGGAACGTGGTCGACAACCGCTTGGTACAGCGCGGTCATGTCTTCGCCCATGGCGGTGTGGTCCAGGCCGGCAATACCGTTCAGGGCCGAAGCGTAAACAACCTGGAAGTCCAGTTGTTCGTCGGTGGCACCCAGGTTGTCGAACAGGTCGAAGATCTGGTCCAGAACCCAGTCAGGACGCGCGCCCGGACGGTCAACCTTGTTGATCACGACGATTGGCTTGAGACCGGCTTCGAAAGCCTTCTTGGTCACGAAACGGGTTTGCGGCATAGGGCCGTCTTGAGCGTCAACCAGCAGCAGAACGGAGTCGACCATCGACATTACGCGCTCTACTTCGCCGCCGAAGTCGGCGTGGCCCGGGGTGTCCACGATGTTGATGTGGTAGCCGTTCCAGTTGATGGCGGTGTTTTTCGCCAGAATGGTAATGCCGCGCTCTTTTTCCTGGTCGTTGGAGTCCATCACGCGCTCGTCGTTGAGCTCGTTGCGCTCCAGGGTGCCGGATTGACGCAGGAGTTTGTCTACCAGGGTGGTTTTACCGTGGTCAACGTGGGCAATGATGGCGATGTTGCGTAGATTTTCGATCACTTGTGTATCTCGATCAGAGGATTCGGTGTGCTGACAAGTCTTGGCAGCGATTAACAGTAGCGTCCGTGAAAGCCGTTACAGCTTGACGGCGGCGTCGGGGGGCCGGTGACGCAGGCCACAGGCAAACAGCCCCGGGCACTTAGCTCGGTCGATAAACGCGCACATTGGCATGCCCCTCACTGAGCAGATGGTGGGCATGCAGGCGACTCATCACGCCTTTGTCGCAATACAACAGGTACTGGCGAGTAGGGTCCAGTTCCTTGAAACGAGCGTTCAGTGCATAAAACGGCATCGTTTGTACCTCGATACCAGCGAGCTCCAGCGGGTCATCCTCGGCGGCATCCGGGTGGCGGATGTCGATCACGATCTGACCGGCCAGCGCATCGCTGACTTCTTCAATCTGTACGTCCTGGCCCAGTTCATCGATCACCCGATCGATCGGGACCAGCTTGGCGTTCTCGAGCGCACGCTCAAGCACAGCCATGTCGAATTCTTTCTCTTCGTGCTCCACGCGGTAGCGCTTGGCAGCGGTTTTCGGATTGACCGAAATGACTCCGCAATACTCCGGCATGTGCTTGGCGAAGTCGGCGGTGCCGATTTCGTTGGCCGTGTCGATGATGTCCTGCTTGTGGCTGGCGATCAGCGGGCGCAGCACCAGCTTGTCGGTCACGCAGTCGATCACCGACAGGTTCGGCAGCGTCTGGCTGGAAACCTGGGAGATCGCCTCACCGGTAACCAGCGCGTCGATGTGCAGTCGGTCGGCAATCTGCGAAGAAGCGCGCAACATCATACGCTTCAATACTACGCCCATATGACTGTTATCGACTTTGCCGAGAATTTCTCCCAGCACTTCCTCGAACGGCACACTGACAAATAACACGCGTTGCGAGCTGCCGTACTTCTTCCAGATGAAATGCGCGACTTCCATGACGCCCAGTTCGTGGGCACGTCCGCCCAGGTTAAAGAAGCAGAAGTGAGCCATCAGGCCGCGGCGCATGATCTGGTAGGCGGCCACGGTGGAGTCGAAACCGCCGGACATCAGCACCAGGGTCTGTTCCAGCGCGCCCAGCGGGTAACCGCCGATGCCGTTGTGCTGGCTGTGGATCACGAACAACCGTTGGTCGCGAACTTCGATGCGGACTTCGATTTCCGGCTTTTTCAGGTCGATCCCGGCAGCACCGCACTGACGGCGCAACTGGCTGCCGACGTATTTTTCGATATCGATTGAGCTGAAGGTGTGTTTGCCGGCGCGCTTGCAGCGCACGGAGAAGATTTTCCCGGCCAGTGCATCACCGTAGTGCTCTTTGCACTTTTCTACGATGTCGTCGAAATCGCCCAGCGGGTACTCGTCGATCTGCAGGAAGTGCGCGATGCCCGGCATGCAGCTCAGGCGCTCGCCCATCTCTTTCAGGGCCTTGGGATCGTCGACGCGGGTTTCCAGCTCGAGGTTGTCCCAAACGCCGTTCACCACCACAGCCGGGTCCAGATCGCGGAGCACGGCACGGATGTTCTTGGCCAACTGACGGATGAAACGCGTCCGAACAGGGCGGCTTTTGATGGTGATCTCGGGGAAGACTTTTACGATTAGTTTCATGAAAACAGCGCGCGCAGGGCCAGCCGAAAAAGGGGGGCGCGGATTATAGCGGAAATTGCTCAAGGTTTGACCAATTAATGTGCAGAAGGTTTCGCATGCACCAAAACGGTTCACTTTCCATTTCCGGCGCCACATTAAGGGGCGATAAATTCCGCTTTTAAGGCCCGAACACCTCTATAAGCGTGAATTTGGGGCAAAAAACCCATGCTGGGGCACTGGCATGCAATTTGCTCCCTTGTGAGGCAGGTTGCCTTGGCAGAGTATTCGCGCCGGCATCACAAACATTTAAGGGCATCCATTACCGCCCTAAGCCACCCCGGAGGACAGTATGTCGAAGTCGGTTCAACTCATTAAAGATCATGACGTCAAGTGGATTGATCTGCGCTTCACGGACACCCGCGGTACTCAGCACCACGTGACCATGCCGGCTCGCGACGCGCTGGAAGACGACTTCTTCGAAGTCGGCAAGATGTTCGACGGTTCCTCCATCGCTGGCTGGAAAGGCATCGAAGCCTCCGACATGATCCTGATGCCGGTTGACGAAACCGCCGTTCTGGACCCGTTCACCGAAGAGCCGACCCTGATCCTGGTCTGCGACATCATCGAACCTTCGAGCATGCAAGGCTACGACCGCGACCCACGTGCGATCGCCAAGCGCGCCGAGGAATACCTGAAGTCCACCGCCATCGGTGACACCGTATTCGCAGGTCCAGAGCCTGAGTTCTTCATCTTCGACCAGGTGAAGTTCAAGTCCGACATCTCCGGCTCGATGTTCAAGATCTACTCCGAACAAGGTTCCTGGATGTCCGACCAGGACGTGGAAGGCGGCAACAAAGGCCACCGTCCAGGCGTGAAAGGCGGCTACTTCCCGGTTCCGCCGTTCGACCACGACCACGAAATCCGTACCTCCATGTGCAACGCACTGGAAGAAATGGGCCTGACCGTTGAAGTTCACCACCACGAAGTGGCGACTGCCGGCCAGAACGAAATCGGCGTCAAGTTCAACACCCTGGTGAAGAAAGCCGACGAAACCCAGACCCTGAAGTACGTTGTGCACAACGTTGCCGACGCCTACGGCCGTACCGCTACCTTCATGCCTAAGCCGCTGTACGGCGACAACGGTTCGGGTATGCACGTACACATGTCCATCTGGAAAGATGGCAAAAACACCTTCGCAGGCGAAGGCTATGCCGGTCTGTCCGATACCGCTCTGTACTTCATCGGCGGCATCATCAAGCACGGTAAGGCCCTGAACGGCTTCACCAACCCGGCTACCAACTCCTACAAGCGTCTGGTTCCAGGCTTCGAAGCTCCGGTAATGCTGGCCTACTCGGCTCGCAACCGTTCCGCTTCGATCCGTATTCCTTACGTGTCGAGCCCTAAAGCCCGCCGTATCGAAGCCCGCTTCCCGGATCCGGCTGCCAACCCATACCTGGCCTTCGCTGCACTGCTGATGGCTGGTCTGGACGGTATCCAGAACAAGATCCACCCAGGCGACGCTGCTGACAAAAACCTGTACGACCTGCCGCCTGAAGAGGCCAAAGAGATCCCACAAGTTTGCGGCAGCCTGAAAGAAGCCCTGGAAGAGCTGGACAAGGGCCGCGCGTTCCTGACCAAAGGCGGCGTGTTCTCCGACGACTTCATCGACGCTTACATCGCTCTGAAAAGCGAAGAAGAAATTAAGGTCCGCACCTTCGTACACCCACTGGAATACGACCTGTACTACAGCTGCTAATCCAGTAGCGCCTGCGCAAGCGGCGTGACAAAGAGGCCTCCTTCGGGAGGCCTTTTTTATGCCTGCAATTTAACGGCACACACAGAACCCTGTGGGAGCGGGCTTGCTCGCGAATGCGGTGTGTCATTCAAAGGGATGTCGACTGACCGGACGC
>NZ_JBSVXG010000308.1:0-5421 GCF_054070595.1 Pseudomonas sp. SDO55104_S430
ATGGACCGCGTCATCGTTCTTCGCGGGCAAGCCTCGCTCCTACAGGTCATTCGTAGACACTATGCGTACAACCTCCAAACTCGCCCGCGTCCTCTTCGGCCTTCTCGCCTACACCAGCCTCGGCATCGGCCTGATCGCCATCGTCATCCCTGGCCTGCCGACCACCGAGTTCATCCTGCTCGCCGCCTGGGCCGCTACCCGCAGCTCCCCGCGCCTGAGCGCCTGGCTGGAAAACCACCGCCTGTTCGGCCCGATCCTGAGCAATTGGCGCAACGGGAAGATCGTCGCGCGCCGGGCCAAGGTCAGTGCCACCGTCAGCATGCTGCTGTGCGCCACCCTGATGCTGGTGATGCTCGACCACGGCTGGCCAATCTATCTGGCGATTGCAGGCATGACGCTGGGCAACCTGTGGATCTGGTCGAGACCGGAATCCGTGGCGAAAACCTCCTGAATCTTGCGGCGACTTTCCCTGTTTTTCCGCCTGTTTTCGGCACATTTTTCCGCGCAAACGGTCAACCATGACCGTTCGTCGGGTTGCGATTCATGCGCCTAACCTCCACGCCGATGGGGTTTGAATGGCGCTGAATGGATTTGGCGCGCCGAGCCGCAAACGCTCGCAGCCAACCACTCATCCATTCGCGAGTTCGCCCCATGTTCGACTCACTGTCCATCCGCCTGAAAACTGTCCTGCTGTCTGCCCTGTGCCTGCTTGGCGTGGTCGCCTTGATCATGGGCATGAACTTCTACCAGTCCCATCAGAACGATGAACTGGTCAGCGCTTCCAGCAGCAAGATGCTCACCGACAGTGTGCAGGACCTCCTGCAGGCCAAGGCCGCCGAGCAGGCCGTGCGGGTGCAGAAGACCTTCGGCGAAAGCCTGCTGGTGGTCACCGCCCTGGCCGACCAGATCAAGGACATGCGCAACATGGCCGCCAAGCGTTCGATTGAACCGGGCGTGGTGCGCGAAGAGTTGAACCAGAGCCTGAAAACCGCCTTCGAGCGCAACAGCAAGGTGCTGGGCATCTGGCTGGCGTTCGAGCCCAACGGCCTGGACGGCAAGGACAGCGAATTCGTCAACGACGCGGCGCGCCAGTCCAACGAAATCGGCCGTTTCGCCACCTACTGGAGCCGGGCCGGCGGCACCGCGCTGAACACGATCATGGTCGAGGAAGACATGACCAAGACCGATCTCAACCTCAGCGGCACGCCCTACAACGTCTGGTACACCTGCCCGCGCGACACAAAACGTACCTGCCTGCTCGACCCTTATGCCGATACCGTCGGCAACAAGGAAATGTTGATGACCACCATTTCCGTGCCGCTGCTCGTGGAGGGCAAGACCATCGGCGTAGTCGGCATCGACATCGCCCTCGATACCCTGCAAGCGGCCTCTGTCGCCTCCCAGAGCGAACTGTTCGACAGCGCCGGACACATGCTGATCGTCTCCGGCACCGGCGTGCTGGCGGCCTACAGTGTCGACGCCGGCAAGGTCGGCAAAAAAATTGGCGACAGCCTCGGTGAAGACGGCAAGAACATCGTGCAAATGCTCGGCGCCGGCGCACCGAAGATTCTCGACCAGGGCGACCTGATCCGCGCGGTCTACCCGGTCAGCCCGATTGCCGACGCCAAGCCTTGGGGCGTGGTGATCGACCTGCCCAAACAGGTGATGCTGGCCGACTCGGTGAAACTGCAAACGGTGCTCGAAGACGCCCGCCAGAGCGGCACGATCAAGGCGGTGGTGGTGGCGATCGTGGCCGGCCTGATCGGCTTGCTGCTGATCTGGCTCACCGCCTCGGGCGTCACCCGACCGATCAACAGCGTGGCCGAGATGCTCAAGGCGATCGCCAGCGGCGACGGTGACCTGACCCAACGCCTGCGCTACAGCAAGAAAGATGAGCTGGGCGAACTGGTCAGCTGGTTCAACCGCTTCCTCGACAAGCTGCAGCCGACCATCGCACAGATCAAGCAGAGCATCACCGACGCCCGCGGCACCGCCGACCAGTCTTCGGAAATCGCCCGTCAGACCAGCGAAGGCATGCAACTGCAGTTCCGTGAAATCGACCAGGTCGCCACCGCGTCCAACGAAATGAGCGCCACCGCCCATGATGTCGCCAACAGCGCGTCGAACGCCGCCAGTGCCGCCAAGGGCGCCGACCAGTCGGCCCGCGACGGCATGCAGATCATCGAGCGCAGTACCCGCGACATCAACGATCTGGCTGAAGAAGTCAGCAAGGCCGTGAGCGAAGTGGAAGCGCTGGCCGAGAACAGCGAGCAGATCGGCTCGGTGCTGGAGGTAATCCGCAGCATCGCCGAACAGACCAACCTGCTGGCGCTCAACGCTGCAATCGAAGCCGCCCGCGCCGGTGAAAGCGGTCGCGGTTTTGCGGTGGTGGCCGATGAAGTGCGCAATTTGGCCAAACGCACCCAGGACTCGGTGGAGGAAATCCGCCTGGTGATCGAACGCATCCAGAGCGGCACCCGCGGCGTGGTCGCCACCATGCACTCGAGCCAGACCCAGGCCCACAGCAACGCCGGGCAGATCCAGCAGGCAGTACAGGCCTTGAGCAAGATCAGCGATGCGGTCACGGTGATCAGCGACATGAACCTGCAAATCGCCAGCGCCGCCGAACAGCAAAGCGCCGTGGCCGAAGAGGTCAACCGCAACGTCTCGGCGATCCGCACCGTGACCGAAACCCTGACCGGCCAGGCCACCGAATCGGCGCAGATCAGCAGCCAGCTCAACCAGCTGACGACTCAGCAGATGAAATTGATGGATCAGTTCCGCGTTTAGCGGACACCACAATCCCTGTGGGAGCGGGATTGCTCGCGAAAGCGGTGGATCAAACAAAATCACGTTGCCCGACACTACGCACTCGCTAACAAACCCGCCCCCACAAAGGGCGGATTTCATCTGGCCTCGCGTTTTATGAACTATGATCGGGCTCTCGTTCCGGAGGGCCTTCGATGACTGATTTACTCACGTCCATTCAAGCCGCACTCGGCTTGCCAGCCACACCCATCCCGTTCACCGCCAGCGGCGCCCTGCCCTCGGCATTCGCCGTTACCGACCTGGCCTGCGCCAGCATCGCGGCCGCGGGCCAGGCCATTAGCGAACTGCTGCATCAACAAACCGGACGCCTGCCCGGCCTCGAAGTCGACCGTCGCCTGGCTTCGTTCTGGTTCTCAAGTTCCATTCGCCCACTGGGCTGGAGCGTGCCACCGTTGTGGGACCCGATCGCCGGCGACTACGCCGCCAAGGACGGCTGGATCCGCCTCCACACCAACGCCCCTCATCACCGCGCCGCTGCCGAATCGGTGATTGGCACCTGCGCCGACCGCACCGCGATGGCGGCCAAAGTCGCGCAATGGGCCAAGAGCGATCTGGAGCAGGCCGTGGTCGAAGCCGGTGGCTGCGCCGCCGAAATGCGTAGCTGGGCCGAGTGGCAAGCACACCCTCAAGGCCAGGCCGTGAACGCCGAACCACTGGTCCAATCCGCCACCCACAACAACCAGAGCGCTAAACCCTGGCAGGGCTCGGTGGCGCAACCCCTGGCCGGGATAAAAGTGCTGGACCTGACCCGCGTGCTCGCCGGCCCCGTCGCCAGCCGTTTTCTCGCTGGCCTCGGCGCCGAAGTTTTGCGCATCGATCCACCGTCCTGGAACGAGCCGGGCGTGATCCCGGAAATGACTCTGGGTAAACGCTGCGCACGTCTCGACCTGCAGGACAAAACCGATCGCAGCGTTTTCGAAGCCTTGCTCAAGGACGCCGACATCGTGCTGCACGGCTACCGCGCCGACGCGCTGGAGCGCTTGGGATACGGGGTCAGTGAACGACAAAAATTCGCCCCCGGCCTGATCGACGTCAGCCTCAACGCCTACGGCTGGAGCGGCCCCTGGCAGAACCGTCGCGGCTTCGACAGCCTGGTGCAGATGAGCAGCGGCATTGCCGAAAATGGCATGCAGTGGAAGCGCTCGGACAAGCCGACGCCATTACCGGTGCAGGCGCTGGATCACGCCACCGGATATCTGATGGCGGCCAGTGCGATCAAGTTGTTGGCGGAGCGTTTGAGCAGTGGGCGCAGTGGCTCGGCGCGGCTGTCGTTGGCGCGCACGGCGAAGTTGCTGATCGAGAATGGGCCCGGCAAAGAAGAAGCGTTGCGGGCAGAAGATGAAGCGGATCAGGGGATGCTGGTCGAACAGACGCCATGGGGACCGGCGCATCGGTTGCATGTGCCACTGAAGATCACCGGTACACCCTTGCAGTGGACCATCCCCGCCTCCGAACTCGGCTCACATCGCCCGCAGTGGTGGTGACTATCTGATCCTCATCGCGGGCAAGCCCGCTCCCACAGGTTTCAGTGGTGTTCGCAAAACTTGTGTTCAACACGGACATTGTGGGAGCGGGCTTGCCCGCGAAGGCGTCCGAACCGACGACGCATGTTCAGGATCAGCTCAATCACCACGACTCAACGAAGTCCAAAGCAACTGCGCCGCATACCCCCGATACGGCCGCCAAGCCTCAGCCCGCACCTGCAACTGACGCGCCGTCACCGCCTCCCCCTCAAGCGCCGCCAAGGCATTGATCAACCCCACATCCCCCGACGGAAACCCATCCAGCTCGCGCAACTGCCGCAAGGCCACATACTGCGCCGTCCAGTCGCCGATGCCGTACAACGCCAGCAACCGCGCCACACCTCCCGGCCTGCCCGGCTCGAACAACAGCGGATCATCCAGCAACGCTTGAGCCACGCCGGACAACGTTCGCCCACGGCTTTTGGGCATGCCCAACGTCGCCAGATCCGCCGCTGCCAACACCGCAGCTTCGGGAAACACATGACTCAAACCACCCCGCGGTGAAACCAGCGGCACCCCATAACTCGCCACCAGTTTCCCCCCCAGCTTGATCGCCGCCACCACCGTGATCTGCTGGCCCAACACCGCACGAATCGCCAACTCCAATCCATCCCATGCCCCCGGAATTCGCAAGCCCGGACGCTCGGCGATCAAACGCGCCAGCAGCGGATCGACCGCCAGCTGCCGATGGATCGTGTCCAAATCCGCATCCAGATCGAACATTCGCCGCACCCGGGTGACGATCTCGGGTACTGCGCTCGGGTCGGGGAAATCCAGCGACAGCTCCAGTGAGTCCTCCGACTCAGGCTGGATCGATAGCGTGCCGTGAACGCCATTCAAGCCAATGCTGCGCGAGTAAACACCATCCACCACCTCTTCCATCCCGACAATCGCCCGCGCCGACAGAAAGCCGAGCATGGCCGGCCAGTCGTAGGGTGGTTGAAATTTGAGCGATAGCTTCATGGCGCAGCAGCCTTGCAGTAGCGGAGTGATGCGCAAGGTAACCTAAAACCACTGAACCCTGTGGGAGCGAGCCTGCTCGCGATAGCGGTGTGTCATTGAGCACTGA
>NZ_JBSVXG010000309.1:0-5355 GCF_054070595.1 Pseudomonas sp. SDO55104_S430
AGGCGCCATCCATGCCAACTGACCCGCCGCCTTCGCGAGCAAGCCCGCTCCCACAGGGGGAACTTGTGTCAGCCAGGCAAGGTGATCCACACCGCCTTGGTTTCGAGCAGGTAATCGAGCTGCTCCGCGCCCAGGTCCTTGCCGAACCCGGACTGTTTGTAGCCACCGAACGGCATCGACGGGTCGAGGGTGCCGTGGGCGTTGACGTAGACCGAGCCGGCTTTCAACTGCGGAATCAGGCTGTGCACCTTGCCCAGGTCGTTGGAGTACAGGGCCGCCGCCAGGCCGTAGACCGAGTCGTTGGCCAGGGCCAGCGCTTCTTCCTCATCGTCGAACGGCGCAGTCACCAGCACCGGGCCGAAGATCTCTTCCTGAACTATGCGCATGTCGTTGCGGCAACGGGCGAAGATCGTCGGTTCGACGAAGAACCCCGGCCCCGCCACAGGCTGACCGCCATACACAAGTTCCGCGCCTTCGGCCTTGCCGGTTTCGATGTACTCGCTCACCCGCTGCTTCTGCAAAGCCGACACCAGAGGCCCGATGAAGCAGTCCGGGTCGAGTCCCGGCGCGATCTTCAGAGTCCGGGTGTAGGCGACCAGCTCACGCAGGAATTCGTCGTACACACTGCGATGAATATAGGCCCGCGTACCGGCGTCGCACACCTGCCCCGAGTTGAAGAACACACCGTTGGCGACCGCTTGCGCAGCGGCCGGAATGTCCGCGTCGGCCAGGACGATTACCGGTGATTTTCCTCCCAGTTCCAGGGTTAGTCGCTTCATTTCGTCCAGCGAAGCCTGGCCCACGGTGCGGCCGACCGGGGTCGAGCCGGTGAAGGTCAGCTTGTCGATGCCCGGGTGGGTGGCCATGGCCGCACCGACCACGCTGCCGCGCCCGGTGACGATGTTGATCACCCCGTCCGGAATCCCCGCCTGCTGCACCAGTTCGGCGAAACGCAGGGCCGACAGCGAGGTCAGCTCGGCGGGCTTGACCACCACGGTGCAACCGGTGGCCAGGGCCGCGCCGAGCTTCCAGGCCATGGTTTGCAGCGGAAAGTTCCAAGGCACGATGGCACCGACCACGCCCACCGCTTCCTTGCGGGTGTAGGCCAGGTAGTTGCCAGGCAGCGACGGCTCGACGGTGCGCCCGTGGAGTTTGGTGGCCCAGCCGGCGAAGTAACGCAGGGTGTCGATGGTGCCCTGGATGTCGACGCCCTGGGCGAAGGTCACCGACTTGCCCATGTCGATGGATTCGATTTGCGCCAGTTCCTCGGCGTTCTCTTCGATCAGGTCGGCCAGGCGCTGGATCAGCCGTTCGCGCTCCGCCGGCTTGGCCTGGCTCCAGGCGCCGCCGTCGAACTGCGCACGCGCGGCCTGCACGGCGCGGTCCAGGTCCTCGGTGGTGCCCATGGGAATACGGGTGATCAGGCCTTCGGTCGAAGGTTCGATGACGTCGGAAGTCTGGCCGTCGCTGGCCTCGACCCAGGCGCCGCCGATGAACATTTTCTGGACCTTGCTGAGGAAGGTCTGGGTGGCTTCGCTGACGCCGAATTTCTGCAGGTAGCTTTTGACGATCGTGTCCATTTTCTTCTCTCTTCCCGGCAGGCGGGTGCTACCGGGTCACTGTGGTTTCGATGATCGGACCGGGCATCAGGCCGGCGTGGCTTCGCCCTGGGTCTGCCGCGCCTGGGCGCGCTCGTGGAAGATGAAACCGATGCTGTTGAGCAGCAGTTGCGCGGCGAGGATCGAGGTCATGCCGGTCGGGTCATAAACCGGTGCAACCTCCACCAGGTCCATGCCGACGATGTTGCCTTTGCTGCGCCTGGCCAGTGCCTGGATGATTTCCAGCACTTCGTAGTAGAGGAAGCCGCCATGGCTCGGGGTGCCTGTACCGGGGGCGATGGAGGGGTCGAAACCGTCGATGTCGATGGTGATGTAGTAGTTGATGTTCTGCGGGATCAGCGCCAGCACTCCGTCGACACCGAGGCGCCGCACATCGCGCACCGAGAGGATCCTGGAGCCTGCGGCATGGGCGGCTTCGTAATCGTCGCGGTTGGACGACGACACGTTGCGGATGCCCATCTGTGTCATGCCGACGATGTGGTTCATTTCCGAGGCGCGGCGCAGCGGGTTGCCGTGGCCGTAGCGCACGCCGTGGCGTTCATCGACGAAATCCAGGTGAGCATCGAAGTGGATGATGTGGATCGGACCGCGACCTTCGAAAGCCTTGATCACCGGGGCGTGCACCGAGTGATCGCCGCCCAGCACCACCGGCATCACACCGGCGTCGAGGATCTTGCGCACGGCGTATTCGGTGTTCTGGTTACTGGTGGCCATATCGGTGTGGACGATATCGGCATCACCGACGTCGACCATCCGTACGTCGGCAGCGGTCAGGTACATGACGTCGTCTTCGTGGTCGTAGGCGCCGGCATGGCCGAAGGA
Source organism: Pseudomonas sp. SDO55104_S430 (assembly GCF_054070595.1). NCBI lineage: Bacteria > Pseudomonadati > Pseudomonadota > Gammaproteobacteria > Pseudomonadales > Pseudomonadaceae > Pseudomonas > Pseudomonas sp. SDO55104_S430. Next base: position 2,442 of record NZ_JBSVXG010000309.1, read on the forward strand.
AAACAGCGTCGATGCCTCGCGGATGCCCCGTGGCCCGAAGCGTGCGCCGGAGCGCCACTGGGTGCCCATGTCGTTAGGTACACCAAGCACCGCGACGTCTGCGTCCAGCGCATCCCAGTCGGTGCACACCGGGGATTTGCCAAAGGTGCAATGACCTACGAATGGCAGGTTCAGGCGACCGGATTCATAACCGTTGTTCGACATTTGGGCCTCTCCACTTCTTGTTATCGGCTTGGCGGACTGCAAGGCGACCGCCGTTGGAGAGACTATGGGCGCAGCTTTTCGTGGAAAAAATGCTAAACATCAGATACTCATATCGGCATTCCCGATGCATCCACCGGCGGAGGTTCAAGGTGATTCAACTGCACGATGTCGACCTGAAGTTGCTTCGGGTGTTTGCCACGATTGTCCGCTGCGGCGGCTTTTCCGCGGCCCAGGCGGCGCTGAACGCCGGGCAGTCGACCATCAGCGAGCAGATGACTCACCTGGAGACGCGGCTGGGGGTCAAGCTGTGCCAGCGCGGACGCAGCGGCTTTCGCCTGACCGAACAAGGGGTGGCGATTCATGAGGCCACCCAGCGCCTGCTCTCGGCGGTGGAAAATTTCTGCATGGACGCCGATGTGCTCAAGCAGCACATCAGCGGCAAGCTGAACCTGGGGATCATCGACAGCACCATCACCGATCCCGGCTCGCCCATTCCCCGCACCACCCAGCGCTTCGTTTCCCGCGGACACGATGTGCACCTGAACGTCTACGTCGGCACCCCGGCGGAACTTGAAGAACGGGTACTCGACGGTCGCCTGCACCTGGCCATCGGGCACTTCCCGATCCATGTGCCGGGCCTTCTGCATACGCCGCTGTATCAGGAGGCCATGGGGCTTTACTGCGGGCGCCGCCATCCATTGTTCGGCAGCCAGGCCGAGGGCGACGAACTGCGTGAAGAGATCGGCGCCAGTCGCATTGTCGTGCGCGGCTACATGCAGCAGTACGACCTCGAACACATGGGCATCAGCAAGGCGGCAGCGACCGTGGACAACATCGAGGCGATGGCGATCCTGATCATCTCCGGCGCCTACCTGGGCTTTCTGCCGGCGCACTTCGCGGCACAGTGGATCAAGACCGGCGAGATGCACCAGTTGGCCTCGAACAGCCTGCAACTGATGTCACCATTCGATGTGATCACCCGTCGCGGCACCGCGCCGCCGCCGATTGTCCAGGCGTTTCTCGAGGATCTGGCAGCCTGTTCGGCAAAACCCTCTGCCACGGAAAAACCTTGACGACGAGCTTCGGCGAAATCGACATACTCACCGCGTCATCACGCTTGCAGGTTCCCCATGCGCATCCACGTCACCTTCATCGACCGCGTCGGCATCACCCAGGAAGTCCTGGCCCTGCTCGGGCGGCGCAGCCTGAACCTGGACGCCGTCGAGATGGTGCCGCCCAACGTCTACATCGACGCGCCGACCCTCGGCGCCGAGGTGCTGGAGGAATTGCGCGAAGCGTTTCTCGGGGTCGAGGGCGTGCAGGCGGTGACCATGGTCGACATCCTTCCCGGGCAACGCCGACGCCTGCAACTGGAAGCCCTGCTTGCCGCCAGTTCCGACCCGGTGCTGGCGGTGGATGATCGCGGTCATGTGCTGCTGGCCAATCCGGCGTTGATCGCGCTGTTTGGTCGTGAACCGGCAGGGGAATCGCTGAGCGCGCTGTTCGACGACCCCGAGTTGCAGCCGGCTCTGATCGAGCACGGCTTTCGCCTGCCGATGCGCGAAGTCAGCCTCGCGGGCCATACGTTGCTGCTCGACGCGATGCCTGTCACCGATGCCGGCGCCCTGCTCACCCTGTATCAACCGAGCCGCATCGGCGAGCGTCTGTCGGCGCTGCACCATGACCATGCCGAGGGCTTCGACGCGCTGCTGGGTGAGTCGCCGCCGATCCGTGCGCTCAAGGCCCGGGCGCAACGGGTGGCGGCGCTCGATGCGCCGCTGCTGATCCAAGGCGAAACCGGCACCGGCAAGGAGCTGGTGGCCCGCGCCTGCCATGCCATCAGCGGCCGGCGAGACGCGCCGTTCCTGGCGCTCAACTGCGCGGCGCTGCCGGAGAGCCTGGCCGAGAGTGAGCTGTTTGGTTATGCCCCCGGCGCCTTCACCGGTGCGCAGCGTGGCGGCAAGCTGGGGCTGCTGGAACTGGCGGATCAGGGCACGGTGTTTCTTGATGAAGTGGGCGAGATGTCGCCATACCTGCAGGCCAAGTTGCTGCGGTTCTTGAGCGATGGTTGCTTTCGGCGGGTCGGTGGCGATCGGGAGGTGAAGGTCAATGTACGCATCCTCAGCGCCACCCACCGCGACCTGGAAAAGATGGTCAGCGAGGGGCATTTTCGCGAGGACCTGTTTTACCGTCTCAACGTGCTCAACCTGCAGGTGCCGCCGCTGCGCGAACGCGGCCACGACATTCTGCTGATGGCCCAGCACTTCATGGAACACGCCTGCGCGCAGATCCAGCGCCCGGTGTGTCGTCTGGCGCCGAGCACCTTCGCCGCCCTGCTCGGCAACCGCTGGCCGGGCAACGTGCGACAACTGCAAAACGTGATCTTCCGCGCCGCCGCCATCTGTGAAAACCCGCTGGTGGACATCGACGACCTGGACATCGCCCGCACGGCGGTGGAGCGGCAGAACGATGGTGAAGTGGGGAGTCTGGAAGAGGCTGTGGAAGGTTTTGAGAGGAAGCTGTTGGAGCAGCTTTATCGCAGTTATCCGTCGAGTCGTTTGCTGGCGGCGCGGTTGCAGACGTCGCACAGTGCGATAGCGATTCGGTTGCGCAAGTATGGAATCCCCAACAAAGTTTAAAGCCTTGCACCGATCAAAATGTGGGAGCGGGCTTGCTCGCGAAGGCATCGTGTCAGGCGACATTGATGGTG
>NZ_JBSVXG010000310.1:0-5327 GCF_054070595.1 Pseudomonas sp. SDO55104_S430
GCAGTCGTAAAACCTGAGTGCGAGGTCTCCCTGAAACACCGCGCTGGCTGATTTCACGACTGCTGCGCAGTCGGACGCAGGCTTCGCCAGCTGCTACATGATCGAGTTTTTGCCTATGGATTTGCGGTGATTACTGAGGGCATCTTCGCGGGCAAGCCCGCTCCCACAGGGTTCTGCGTGGAGTTTAGGGTTTCGGGTTGCTCTTCGCCGCCACCGTCACCCACCACTGCGTGTGCTGTTCGATCTGCACCGGCAAGGTCGGCAGCAGGGCGTTCAGGGCCAGGTTGGTGTCTTTGAGGGGGAAGCTGCCGGTGATGCGCAGGTCGGCGATTTCGGGGGCTACGCCCAGGTGGCCGGGGCGGTAGCGGCCGAGTTCATGGACGAGGTCTTCGAGGCGGGTGTTGTCCACTACCAGCATGCCGCGGGTCCAGGCGTCGGCGCCCACGTTGACGGCGAGGATCGGGCCCAGGCCGTCGTTGCGGATCAGCATTTGCTGGCCTTCGCGCAGAATTTGTTCTTGCTGGCTTGATTCGGGGTGGGCGGCCACTGCCGATTGCAGCACGCTCAGGCGGGTGCCTTCGGCTTCGCGCTTGACCAGAAAGCGCGTGCCCAGCGCGCGCATGCTGCCTTCGCGGGTTTCGACGATGAAGGGCCGGGCGTCGCCGTGGCCGGTTTCGACGAGGATTTCGCCTTCCTGCAGCACGATCAGCCGCTGCTTCTCGTCGAAGCGAACGTCCAGCGCACTGTGGGTGTTGAGGTTGATCAAGGTGCCGTCGCTCAGGCGAATGGTGCGCTGTTCGCCGGTGGCGGTGCGCTGGTCGGCCAGCCAGTAATCCACCGGCAGATAACGTTCGCCGGCAAACAGCGCCAGACCAATCACCGCGACCACGCTGGCCACGCCGCTGCCGAGTTTGCGCACGCGGCGGCGGATGCCTTCACGCGACTGCAGCAGGGCGGTGCGGGCGGGGCCGCTGGCGACGCTGAAACGCTGATCGAGCATGCCCAGCTGGCGCCAGGCGCGGGCGTGTTCTTCGTGGGCAGCGTGCCATTTGGCGAATTCTTCGCGCTCGATCGGGTTGGCCGAGTCCAGGGACAATTGCCAGGCGATGGCGGCATCGAGCACCCGCGCCGAGACCGGTTTGGAACTGGCCGGGCTCATGTCGGCTCCCCGTACAGCACGATGTAGCACTGGCGGATGCCCTGGGCCAGGTACTGGCGCACCCGGGGCACCGACACGCCCAGGCGCTCGGCGATTTCCCCGTGGCTCAGGCCATCGAGGCGGTTGTACAGAAACGCCGCGCGGGCCTTGCTCGAGAGCTTGCCGAGCAGGCGATCGATGTTTTTCAGGTCTTCGAGGATCATCTGCTGTTCTTCCGCCGACGGTTGTTCGGCTTCGGGAATCAGCATCAGTTCGGTGAGGTAGGCCTGTTCCAGCGCGGCGCGGCGGAAGTAGTCGAACAGCAGGCCCTTGGCGATCGCCACCAGGAATGCCCGGGGTTCGCGGGGTTCTTTCAAGTCCTCTCGGCCGAGCAGGCGCACGAAGGTGTCCTGACTCAGGTCCTCGGCGCGCTGCGGGCAGGCGACGTTGCGACGAAGCCAGGCCAATAGCCAACCGCGATGGTCGCGATATAACGCACCGACGAGCTCACTTTGAGGGCTTGGGATTGACGACACGCCGTATTACCGATTGGGAAAGGTTAACTAACGAGAATTGTTCGCGATTGTGTCAGAGGCGAATCAGGTAAGCAATTGGCGTTGGTCGGGTGTTTTTGGGGGGAGGTGGGCAGTTGGACCGCGTTATCGTTCTTCGCGGGCAAGCCACGCTCCCACAGGATTGGTGGCGTTTGTGGGATTTATGATCGACACAAACCCTGTAGGAGCGAGGCTTGCCCGCGAATGCGTCAGACCAGACGCCGACGATTCAGAAGGACGGAGTTTGCTGCCGCCGGCGCCACTGGCTCAGGCGCTGTTGCAGGTTCAACGGGCTGAGAATCTGCTGCTGCCGCGCGCGGCTGAACAGGATCAGCGCCAGTTCGGCGGTGGCCAGGGCGTCGGCGCTGGCGTTGTGGCGTTCGAAGACTTCGAGCTTGAACCAGTTGATCCATTCATCGAGCCCGGCCTCGCGGATGTTGGCCTGCGGGCACACGAGCGGGGCGATCTCGGCCACGTCCAGAAAGGCGTGCTGCAACTTGTAGCCCAGGTGATCCTTGAGCGCGCGGCCGAGCATGTGCTGGTCGAACGGTGCATGAAAGGCCAACAACGGGCTGTCGCCGACGAACTCCATGAACTCGATCAGCGCCTGCGCCGGGTCGCTGCCGTTGGCAATCGCGCTCGGCCCCAAACCGTGGATCAGCACGCTGGGGCTGAGCTTGAGCTCGGCGCATTGCAGGGTGCGTTCGAACTGCTGGCTGAAATCGATCGCGCCGTCCTCGATCACCACCGCGCCGATGGACAGTACCCGATCCTTGTTCAGGTTCAATCCTGTAGTTTCCAGATCGAGCACTACCCAACGCTGTTCGCGCAGGCTGCACTCGCCCAGAACCGGCGCTGCCGGCAGCCGTTGCAGGCGCTGTTGCAGTTCGCCGGACAGGCTGGGACCCGCGGGGCGCAACCACGAAAACAGGCTCATAACTGATAGCTCATAACTGATACCGCAGTGCCAGGCTGCTTTGCAGGCGTTGGGCCTGGCGCAGGGATTCACGCAGGATGCGCCGGTCCAGGTGGTTGAGGCTGTCCGGGTCGACGCGGTTGGAGTAGGGCAGGTTTTCCCGGGTCTGCAACTGGTGTTGCTGCATGCGGGTTTGCTGGATGAAGTGGTAGGCCTCTTCGTAGGCCGCGCCGTCCAGCGGTTCGATGACTTCCTTATCCACCAGCTGGCGGAAGCGCTCCAGGGTGTTATTGGCCTCGATGCCGTGGGCCAGGGCCAGTAAACGGGCGCCATCGACGAAGGGCGCCAGGCCCTGGATCTTCAGGTCGAGGGTGGCCTTGTCGCCATTTTTGCGGGTCAGCACGAACTCGCGGAAACGCCCGACCGGTGGACGATTACGCAAGGCGTTCTCGGCCATCATTCGCTGGAACAGTCGGTTGTCGCCGACCTGATCGAGAATGCCGCGACGCAATTGCTCGCAACCTTGCTCGCTACCCCAGACCACGCGCAAGTCGAAATAGATGCTCGACCCCAGCAGATTCTCCGGGGTCGCCTCGCGAATGAACGCGGCAAAGCGCCGGGCCCATTCGATGCGGGACAGGCACAGCTCGGGGTTGCCGGCCATGATGTTGCCCTTGCACAACGTGAAGCCGCAGAGCGCCAGGCTCTGGTTGACCTGATGGGCGATGGGCAGCAGCTTGCCGCGGATTTCCGCCGCGTGGGCCGCGTCCCGGGCTTCGAACAGAATGCCGTTGTCCTGGTCGGTGTGCAGCGTCTGCTCGCGGCGGCCTTCGCTGCCGAAACACAGCCAGCTGAACGGCACCCCAGGGTCGCCTTTTTCCGCCAGGGTCAGTTCGATCACGCGGCTGACGGTGTGGTCGTTGAGCAGGGTGATGATGTGGGTGATCTGGGTCGAGGAGGCGCCGTGGGCCAGCATGCGCTCCACCAGTTGGCCGATTTCGCCACGGATCGCCACCAGGTTTTCCACGCGCTGGGCGCTGCGGATGGTGCGGGCCAGGTGCACCAGATCGACCCGTTGCAGGGAGAACAGATCGCGCTCGGACACCACGCCACACAGGCGCTGATCCTTGACCAGGCAGACGTGGGCGATGTGCCGCTCGGTCATGGCGATCGCCGCATCGAAGGCGCTGTGATCCGGGCTCAGATAGAACGGCGCCTGGGTCATGTGGCGCTCGATGGCCTCGCTGAAATCCCCGGTGCCGTTGGCCACCACCTGGCGCAGGTCGCGCAGGGTGAAGATCCCCAGCGGTGATTTCTGTTCGTTGACGACGACGATGCTGCCGACCTGCTGCTCGTGCATCAGGGTCACGGCTTCGCGCAGGGGCGTGGCGGGGCTGCAGCTCACCGGGTGGCGCATGGCCAAATCGCCCAGGCGGGTGTTGAGCGAATACTGGGTGCCGAGGGTTTCCACGGCCTTCTGCTGGACTTGCTGGTTGACCTGATCCAGCAGGCTGCTGACACCCCGTAGGGCGAAATCGCGGAAGGTGTGGGAAATGGCGAAGAGCTTGATGAACGCCAGCTTGTTCAGTTGCAGGCAAAAGGTGTCTTCGGCGGACAGATGCTCGGTGCGGGTTGCCCGCTCACCCAGCAGCGCGGCGAGGGGAAAGCACTCGCCGGTGGTGATCTCGAAAGTGGTTTCGGTGCCGCCCTTGGCCGAATGCGGACGCTCGCCCACCACCCGGCCCTGCTTGACGATGTAGAAGTGCTCAACCGGGCCGTCGGCGGGCTTGATGATGCTCTCGCCCGGGGCATAAAAACGCAGCTGACATTGCTCGACCAGGTACGCCAGGTGGGCGTGTTCCATCTGGTTGAAGGGCGGGAAGCGCTGAAGGAACTGCAAAGTGCCCTGGATGTTCTGCAACACCGCGGTTTTCCCTGCCTGTGTGAAGGCGTCCGCTTTACTCATAACCATTACCGCAGTCTTTTTTGGATTTGTTGTCGGGGATAACTCACCCATGGTCGGCCCCTGCGGCCGGGGTGCCCATTGGACGTAAGTCTAGGTAGGCAATCTGTACGGCAAATTGTCGGAAAATCCTTACGAGATTGAAGGAAAAACCTCTCCAAACTACGCTTGGAAAATAATCCGACGAAGTGCACATTTAAGCTGTGCTTAGCGATGTCTCACCACTGTGCTAGGGAACTGTACTGATCATGTAGAGAACGCCATGTCCGACCACGATATTTTGAGTGACGCCGAGCGCGCAGCGCTCAGTGCAGTCATGCAGGAACCCGACCTGCCACCGCAGCGGGTGCTGATCGTAGACGACGACAAGGATGCCCGAGAATTACTGTCAGAGATTCTTGCCCTGGATGGCATACGTTGCATGACTGCCTCCAGCGGCGAGTCCGCGCTCAAGCTGCTGGAAGAACGACCGTCCATAGGTTTGGTGATCACCGACCTGCGCATGGGCAACGTCGACGGTTTGGCGTTGATCCGCGAGGTGCGCGAGTCGGTGCGAGCGGCGATGCCGTTCATCATCGTTTCCGGCGATGCCGACGTTAAGGACGCCATCGCGGCGATGCACTTGAGCGTGGTGGATTTTCTGCTCAAGCCGATCGATACCGGGAAGTTGCTGGGGTTGGTCAAGCATGAGTTGGGGATGGATATTTGATCCTTTAAAAGATCGCAGCCTTCGGCAGCTCCTACAGGGAAATGCGA
>NZ_JBSVXG010000311.1:0-5205 GCF_054070595.1 Pseudomonas sp. SDO55104_S430
AAACGTCGTCGAACCTGTAGGAGCGAGGCTTGCCCGCGAAGAGGCCATCAAGGTCTACATCAAACCAAATCAGGTCGCATCCGCATGACTGACCAACCCCTTGATCACCACCGCCGCCGTCGCCAGCGCCGCCGGAATCACCAGCGCCGTCAGCACCTGTTCAAAGTTCCAGCCCAGTCCAAGCAGCGTCGCGCCCATCCAGGCTCCGAGGATCGCGCCGAAACGGCCGATCCCGAGCATCCACGACACACCCGTGGCACGCCCCTGGGTCGGATAGAACCGCGCGGCCAGCGACGGCATCGCCGATTGCGCGCCGTTGACGCACATCCCGGCGATCAGCACCAGGGTCGCCAGCAGCGTGATGCTGCCCAGGCTTTGCCCCACCGCGTAAGCAAACACCCCGGCCAGCAGGTAGAACGTGCCGATGACCTTGTGCGGATTGAAGCGGTCCATGGCCCAACCTACACCCACCGCGCTCAACACGCCGCCGAATTGGAATAGCGCGCCGATGAACGCGGCCTGCTCCATGCTCGCACCGCTGTCGCGCATCAGGGTCGGCAGCCAGCTGGTCAGCAGATAAACGATCACCAGGCCCATGAAGTAGGTCAGCCACAGCAGCAAAGTGCCCATGCTGTAGGTGCCGGAGAAGATCACGGCGAAAACATTGCGCGCCTTCACGGTTTTCTGTTCCGGCACGCTGAAGCTCGCGGCCTGGGCGACGACCGTCGGGTCGATGGGTGCCAGGGTTTGGCGCACTTTGTCGGTGCCACGGTTACGCACCACGAGGTAGCGCGCCGACTCCGGCAGCCAGAACAACAGCACCACGGCCAGGATCAGCGGCAGAATCCCGCCAATCAGCAGCAGGCTGTGCCAGCCGAACGCCGGGATCAGCTTGGCAGAGATGAAGCCACCGCCGGCCATGCCCAGGTTGAAGCCGCAGAACATGCTGGTCACCAGCAGGGATTTCTTGCGTTCCGGGGTGTACTCCGACAGCAGCGTGGTGGCGTTCGGCATGCCGGCGCCCAGCCCCAGGCCGGTGAGGAAACGCAGCACCAGCAACTGCTCGACATTGGTGCTGTAGGCCGAAGCCAGACTGAACGCGCCGAACAGCAACACGGCGCCGACCAGCACGACTTTTCGCCCGAAGCGGTCGGCCAGAGGACCGGAGCCCAGCGCGCCGAAGACCATGCCGATCAGCGCCGCGCTCATCACCGGACCCAGGCTGGCGCGGTCGATGCCCCAGTCCTGGGACAGCGCCGGGGCGATGAAGCCCATGGCCGCGGTGTCGAGACCATCGAGGAAAACAATCAGGAAACACAGGATGACCACGCGCCACTGGTAGCGCGAAATCGGTTGAGCATTGATGAAGGACTGCACATCGAGGCAGTTCCCTACAGCAGACTGAGGCTGGTTCATTATTTTTATTCCAAGCGGTACGCAATCGAACGGTGCCAGCCAAAGCCGGCGCAGCCGCGACATTAAAGACCCGCAGGAAACAGCGTCAATTCAGCGAAAACGACTCCGTGCGATTACCGAACAGCTTAGGCAAACAGCTGTGCACTGAGGTCGCGACTGGCGCTCAGCAGTCCTGGCAGAAAACGCTGTTCCAGTTCGTTGCGGCTGACCCGCCCGGCATGGGTGCTGACATTGAGGGCCGCGACTACTTGACCGGAGGCGTCATAGACCGGCACGGCAATCGAACGCAGGCCCTGCTCCAGCTCCTGATCAACGATGCACCAGCCTTGGCGCCGCACTTCCTGCAGACATTCGAGCAAGGCTTCGGGGGTGTGCAGGGTGCGACTGGTCTTGGCCTGCAAGTCGGCGTGGTCGAGGTATTCGTGCAGCGAACTGTCATCCAGGGCCGCCAGCAGGATCCGGCCCATCGATGTGCAATAGGCCGGCAAGCGCCCGCCCACCGAGAGATCGACCGAGATCAGGCGCTGGGTGGTCGCGGAACGGGCGATGTAGAGGATGTCGTCGCCCTCGAGAGTGGCCATGTTGCAGGCTTCGTGCAGTTGCTCGCTCATACGGTCCAGGTAGGGCTGGGCCGATACCGCCAGCGGCGTCGAGGAGACGTAGGCATGGCCGAGAGTCAGCACTTTGGGCAGCAGAGAATACGTGCGGCCATCGGTGGTGGCGTAGCCGAGTTTGATCAGGGTATGCAGGCAACGTCTTACGGCGGCGCGGGGAATTTCCGTGCGATGGCTGATCTGGGCAATGGTCAGGTGCCGTTTGCGCTCCTGGAATGCCTGCACCACCGCAAGCCCCCGCGCCAGAGAGGTCATGAAATCCGGATCGCCGGTCAGCGCCTGAATCCGCTTGGCGGGCGACGCCACGATCGGTGGCGCTACGGAAGCGAAGGAGTTGCGCAGTTGATCATTCATTTAGGGACCTTTGCTGTACGGATCAGCGACTATTACAGGTGTCATGGGCCCCGCAGACAAGCCCGACCAGGCAACATTGGGCGATTATCGAACGCTCGACCGGTAATCGCAACCGCCTGACGCCATCCCGGCTGATGCGCCCTCCTCTCTATAAGTACGCGAGGAAGGTTGAAGTTGATTTAAGGTGGATAAAGTTGAACAAGTTGTTCGACTTAATGGCGCCAGAAATGCATCGTTGCACATCCCCTAAACGCTAGTTGGCAGTAAAACTTGCAAGCAACAAAACATTCACGCCGCAATATCCACTTTCAAGTTTTTGGAGATAGTGTTCTCTGAATCGCTCGCTATAATGCAAATCAGTAGCCCGGCGTTTTATCATTCGCCGATGCCGCTACTCGGCGGCGCGTAACTGCATAGCCAGCACGCTCGCCAAAACTGGAAACTGATGCTACGTCAGCAATTTATCTCTGGTGCCGTGGCCGCCTGCAACATGGACGTATTGATCGCCCTGCCGTAAACGATGCCTGCATGGGCCTTGTCCTGTCGTCATGTGTGATCAATACATTGAGCGCAGCGCGTATCACCAGAATTTATCTCAACTCAATCAGGTAGCACTGTGACGAAAGACGAACTGCGCGCGGAACTTGAGCGCCAGGAACAACGTTACAAGGATGTTTACGGCGGGGAAGTCACCACCTACGCCGCCCAACCCGAACCGGAACGCAAACCCTGGCGTAAACGCGCCACCGTTCAGGATCAGGTTTTCAAGCAGGAACTGGAAAAAATGGAAAAGGAACTCAAAGCCGAAGAGCCATGACTGCTTCGGCCTGATTCCTTCCAGGGTCTTCATTTACACCCGTTAAAAGCGGGAAGTATCGATGTTGCCTCATGCGCCCGCCATGAGCGGGCAGCAGCTACCTTGCCCCATCTGACAGGGTACGAGGCTCATATCTGACCCTCCTTTCAGAAATTTCATACAAGCATCCGGCCCGCGCCTTCGGGCAGGCGCAACCCTTGCGCCATCAGCGTTTGCGAAGGAATTCAATGACTTGCAGCCCCCGGAAAATCATCGGGAGCGAGGGTGCAACCGCAAAAAAATTCATTGAAGAATGTTACCGACGAGCAGCTAGTGCATCGATTCACTGTCTTTTCTGGCATAATCGCGCCCCCTTATGACCGGGTCAGAAAACCTTCATGATCGATTTATTCAGCGGACTGGATGCTTGGGTGCTTGTGAGCCTCTTGCTCGCCCTGGCTTTTGTGCTCGCCTTCGAGTTCATCAATGGATTTCATGACACCGCTAACGCGGTAGCCACTGTTATCTACACCAAAGCAATGCCGCCGCACCTGGCGGTGTTCTTTTCCGGGGTGTTCAACTTCCTCGGCGTGCTGCTGGGTGGCGTTGGCGTGGCGTATGCCATCGTTCACCTGCTGCCGGTGGAACTGCTGATCAACGTCAATACCGGCCACGGTCTAGCCATGGTCTTCTCGTTGCTCGCCGCAGCCATCGCCTGGAACCTGGGCACCTGGTACTTCGGTATCCCGGCTTCCAGCTCCCACACGCTGATCGGCTCGATCCTCGGCGTGGGCCTGGCCAACGCCCTGATCAACGATATTCCGCTGGCTGACGGGGTGAACTGGCAGAAGGCGATCGACATCGCCGCCTCGCTGGTGTTCTCGCCAATGGCAGGTTTCCTGATCGCGGCACTGGTGCTGATCGGTCTTAAATGGTGGCGTCCGCTGTCGAAGATGCACAAGACGCCGGAACAGCGCCGCAGTATCGACGACAAGAAACACCCGCCGTTCTGGAACCGCCTGGTGCTGGTGATCTCGGCCATGGCCGTGAGCTTCGTGCACGGTTCCAACGATGGCCAGAAAGGTATCGGCCTGATCATGCTGGTGCTGATCGGTATCGTCCCGGCGCAGTTCGTACTCGACCTGAACAGCACCACCTACCAGATCGAACGTACCCGCGACGCGACCCTGCACTTGAGCCAGTTCTACAAGCGCAATGCCGACTCCCTGGGCGAATTCCTGGCCCTGGGCAAAAGCGTAGAAGGCGACCTGCCGGAGAAATTCCGCTGCGATCCGAAGCAGACCGAGCCGACCATCAATGCTCTGCTGGGCACACTCAAGGGTGTAGCCGACTACCACTCGCTGCCGTCGGACAGCCGCATCGAAGTGCGTCGCTACCTGCTCTGCCTGGATGACACCGCGAAGAAGGTTGCCAAGCTGCCAGGCCTCGCGGCCCGTGAAAAGGCTGACCTGGACAAGCTGCGCAAGGACCTGACCACCACCACCGAATACGCCCCGTTCTGGGTGATTCTGGCGGTGGCCCTGGCTCTGGGTCTGGGCACCATGGTTGGCTGGAAACGTGTGGTACTGACCATTGGCGAAAAGATCGGCAAGCAGGGCATGACCTACGCTCAGGGCATGTCGGCGCAGATCACTGCGGCGTGCATGATCGGCATGGCCAACGTGTTCAGCCTGCCGGTTTCCACCACTCACGTGTTGTCTTCGGGTGTAGCCGGGACCATGGTTGCGAACAAGAGCGGCCTGCAAGGGGGGACTGTCCGGACCATTCTGCTGGCTTGGGTTCTGACGTTGCCGGCTACCGTGGCGTTGTCGGCTGGGTTGTTCTGGTTGGCTTCGAAGGCGTTGGGGAGCTGATTTTTCGGTCTGATATGAAGAAGGCGCGATCTTTTGGGATCGCGCCTTTTTTTGTTTTTGGGGGCGGAGTACATATCCGTTTCTTCGGTCACGGCGGCTATTGGTTCCGCCCTTACGGCGGGTCACTTTGAAGAGCGCAAAGTAACCAAAC
>NZ_JBSVXG010000312.1:0-5078 GCF_054070595.1 Pseudomonas sp. SDO55104_S430
GCGGCGTTCCAGTCGACATTGATGTTGTCTGACACACCGCTTTCGCGAGCAAGCCCGCTCCCACAGGGGGTTCTCAGTTTGGCATGGAACGCAACCGCGCCATGCTCAGCACATCGACCCACTTCCCGTCCCGCAAGCCGTAATCACGCAGCACTCCTTCAGTCTCGAAACCGAATTTGCGGTACAGCCCAATGGCCGCTTCATTGTCGACATACACGGTCAGTTCGATGCGCCGCAGGTTCATCCAGTTGTCGGCAATGTCCAGCGCCGCCGCCAGCAGCTTCGACCCCACGCCCTTGCCCTGCCACGCCACCGCCACGCCCATACCGAAACTGCCGGCGTGGCTGCGGCGCACGCGAGCATACTGTTCCATGCTGATGTTGCCGATGACAGTGCCCTGATGCACCGCCACCAGTTGCACCTTGCGCTCGTTGTCGGGCTCGATGCGCTTGCGCCACAGCTCCGTGGACGGAAACGGCATTTGCAGGGTTTGCCGGGCGAAAGCGGGTTCGTGGTACAGCGCGGTGATGCCTTCGAGGTGGGATTCGTTGAGGCGTTCGAGGGTGATGACGGATTCGGTTGCGGGCATGGGTGATTCATCCTTGATGCGGGGGTGGCTGGTCACTCTAACCTGCCGATCTCTCGAATGGCGAGGCTCCTCCCCCTGTAGGAGCCGAGCTTGCTCGCGATGGACTCACAGACGCCGCGGGGTGTCAGGTTTCCCGCGTTATCGTTGACCACCATCGCGAGCAAGCTCGGCTCCTACAGTGGGTGGAACCAATCCTGCCGCTCGCGGAAGGTGCCGTGGATCATTTCCACCAGCATCTGCACCTGCGCCTCGCCCTGTGTCTCGGCGTTCACCGCCATCCACACCTGCCGCTGCATCGGCTGGCTGAACAGCTCCGGCAACCCGATCAGCCCTCGATCGAAGTGGCTCATGTAGCCAGGCAGCAAACCGATGCAGGCGCTGCAGCGGATCATCTCCTGCATCAAGCCATAGGCATGCAACTGCACGACCCCGGCCAGACGCTGGTCGACCAGTGAATTCCACTGCCTGAAGCTTTCGATCTCGCGGTCCTGCTGCCACTGCACCAGCAAAAAGTCTGCAAGATCATCGAGGCTGTCGGGGCGCGAGGCCGCCCGGGAATAACGCTTGGCGATGTGCGGCAGGTAATCCACTCGCGCCAGACGCTCAGGCTCGGCGGTGGCGAAACTCGGGCCTGGCAGCGGCGCATCGGTGCCCGCCAGCCACACCACCACGTCGGCACTCACCGCTTGCAGGGCCAGTTCGCTGTCGAGTGTGATGATGTCCAGGCGCACACTGGCGTTGCGCCGCAGCAGTGCCACCAGGTCGCGACCAAGAATGTCGTGCAGGATCGATTCGGAGACGGCCAGGCGCACCTGCGGTTGTTCGATCACCGGCAGATCACGTTCGTGCGCCAGTGCAATCAGTTGCGCCTGCAATTGCAGCCCGTCACGGCTGAGGGCTATGCCGTTGTCCGATGCGCTGAACAGTGAGCATTGAAGTTGCGCTTCGAGCTGGGCCAGTTGTTTGCGCAGCAGGGTCGCCTTGATATTCAGGCGCCGGGCCGCCTGCATGTAGCAGCCGCAACGGGCGGTGACGCTGAAGCACTGCGCCGACAGCGTGTCGATGTCCGCGGCACGATCGCGCCAGGAACTGGAGGTGTTATCGGTGGATGCGCGGTACGGCGCGATGTAGCGCTGGCCGGAGGGCTCCATGAATGACATTGATGACTCCCTGTCGATCTTTGGGAATACCATCGTGCGCATCGTTCATGAAACGGATATGACAGTCCCTCAGCTACTCGGACTTTGCCGGAAGCTCACCGCCAGGCGGTTCCAGCTGTTGATAGTGGTGACGGCGATAGTCAGGTCCACCAGTTCGCCTTCGCTGAACTGCTCCCGCGCCTGTTCATAGACGTCGTCCGGCACGTGGTTTTCCGACAGCAGCGTCACCGCTTCGGTCCAGGCCAATGCGGCGCGCTCGCGGGGGTTGAAGAAGTTGCTGTCGCGCCAGACCACGATGGAATACAGGCGCCGGTCGGTTTCGCCCAGGCGCCGGGCGTCCACCGAGTGCATGTCGGTGCAGAACGCACAACCGTTGAGCTGCGAGGCGCGAATTTTAATCAGGTGCAGCAATTGCGCTTCGATGCTCAAGCTGCTGGTCAGCGCTTCCATGGCGATCATCGCTTTCATCGCCTTGGGAGACGCGCTGTAGTAGTCCAGACGAGGGTTCATGGCAGGCCTATGCAAATCAGGTGAGATATTTGAAGAGTGGCACATGCGGCGGATGACGCCAGATCCAATTGTGCGAAAAAGCGGGTGACCACTTTAATGACCTTTGCGCTGAACTAATGGGTATCTCCATACCTGTTTCAGATACGAGCATAGCCTCCTTCTCAAGTTGAGCAATTCAACTTCACAAACAACTATTGGTCACCCCGACAATTGCGAAATTGGATATTCCTCGCCGCGCCAAACGCTACTTAAACTGGCGCCGTCAACCAGACACTCCCAACTCTAGCTCAAAGGTAAACATCATGAAAAATCTTGTTATCGTAGGCAGCCTGTTGTGCGCAGCTTTCTCCGGCCTGACCTTCGCCGAAGGTGGCAGTGACCGCCTGATCGAACGCGCAAACGCCCGTGCTCAAGAGCTTGCCGCCCAGAACGAACGCATCAGGCACGACAACAGCAGCACCGCCGAACGTACGCAAAGCCTTCCCGTCAAAGCCAGCTGAGCCTGGCAATGACTCGTGCCCCGGCTCATCCTTGCAAGATAAACAACTTGCAAGGATGAGTATCGGAACAGCGTTATTACAACCATAAAAAAAGCCCTGCAATAATCATTACAAGGCTGATGGTGGATATACCAAAACTGTAAGAAACTTCAAACTTCGCTTTACCGATACCAGCGAACTTGAACTGGGCGCCATCCTAATCATCAAGTGTCTTTCGGCCAACAGCCAATTCCTCGTTTTTTCGCAAGACCACTGTCGCACTAGTCCAATCTGACGTTTTTTCCCTGCACAACTTCATTCCTGTAGGCCAATCCGGGTAATCTTTCGCAACGCACGCCGCGAACAGATCACCGCAGGAGCCTGTCGGTATGGAACTTCATGTTGTCATCAACGGCCGCAAGGATCTGGCGGGCCAGTTGTACAACCAACTGCGCAGCGCCATCGAATCGGGCCGCCTGGCAGCAGGGACGCAGCTCCCACCCAGCCGCTTGCTGGCCGAGCAACTGGGCATTTCGCGCAAGACCATTTCCGATACCTACGCCCAGCTGACCTACGAAAACTTCCTCACCGGGGTAATCGGCAAAGGCACCTACGTCAATGCCCGTGCTTCAAAGGTCGAGCGCAAGCAGAACCCTTCGGAGTTGGCCGGATTCGAGGTGATCGAGTCCTGGCGCAATCTGCCAGTGTTCCTGCGCCACCCGACCCTGGAAGGTTCGCTGCGTTATGACTTCATCGGCGGCGCCACCGGCAAGGGTCAGTTCCCCCAGGACGACTGGCGCCGCTGCACGGCCCACGCCCTGCGCCAGATCGCCTCGTCCAAGGGTTTCTACAGCCTGGCCGAAGGCCTGCCGGCGCTGCGCAATGCCATCGCCCGGCACATCTCGTTTTCCCGCGGGGTCAATTGTCAGGACGAGGACGTGGTGGTGTGCAACGGCGCCCAGCAGGCCCTGGACCTGATTTCCCGCGTACTCACCCGACCCGGCAGCATCGTGGCCATGGAAGACCCCGGTTATCCGCCCGCCCGCCTGCTGTTCGGTACCCATGGCGCAACTGTGATCGGCGTTCCGGTGGACGCCGAGGGCATCCAGGTGGACAAGATTCCCCTGGGCACACGGCTGATCTACGTCACACCTTCGCACCAGTTTCCCCTCGGCATGCCCATGAGCCAGGAACGGCGCGTGGCCCTGCTGGCCAAGGCCCACGAGTTGGGCGCGATCATCATCGAGGACGACTACGACAGCGAATTCCGCTACGAAGGCCGGCCCACCGACTCGCTGCAGAGCATGGATGAACGGGGGATCGTGGCCTACGTCGGCACCTTCTCCAAAACCCTGCTGCCGGAACTGCGC
This sequence comes from Pseudomonas sp. SDO55104_S430, assembly GCF_054070595.1. NCBI lineage: Bacteria > Pseudomonadati > Pseudomonadota > Gammaproteobacteria > Pseudomonadales > Pseudomonadaceae > Pseudomonas > Pseudomonas sp. SDO55104_S430. The sequence continues at coordinate 4,109 of NZ_JBSVXG010000312.1, forward strand.
CTGGGTTACGCGATTCTGCCACCGGCAATTCTCGAAGCGGTGGTACGCGCCAAGCAGCTCACCGACCTGCACACCTCCACCCTGCCCCAGTGGGCGCTGGCCAAGTTCATCGCCGAAGGCTGCCTGCTCAAGCACATTCGCCGCTGCCACACCATTTATGCCGGCAGGCGCGAGCGCATCCTGGCGCGCATGGCCGGCGATCTGTCGCCGTGGCTCGAAGCGGTGCCGACCCGGGCCGGTTTCCACATGGTGGTGCTGTGCAAAGTGCCGATCGACGTGCCGCTGGTGATCGAGCTGGCGAAAAAGGTCGAAGTCGGGCTGTATGCCATCGACAGCTTCTACTACCAGTTGCCACCGCAGAACGGGTTTTTCCTGGGTTTTGGTTCCATTGAGACACTGGACATCGATATTGCGCTGGACCGGCTGCGGGACATCCTGCAACAAGTCGCCTGACGGATTGGTATGCGGCTTTATCCGGCGATTGGCTATTGGTAGTCCGAGGGTGCAGGCCTATCCTGCAAGGGTGAAATCTCTCAATGAGCAGGATTCGTCCGACCTGATTCAGGAGTGTGAGCCAATGTCCTACAAAGTGATCAATACCGTAAAGGTACAGGCCGTCTCCGGCCGCTCGGAAGAACTGGGTAAGCAACTGCAAAAGATTGTCGACACCCTGCGTGCTACACCGGGCTGTGATTCCTATATGGTCGACCGCTGCCCCGAGGACAGTAACCGCTGGACCGTCAGCGCCCACTGGCAATCGGAAGCGGCGATGCAATCGCATTTCAACAGCCCCGAGGCGCAAGGCTTCATCGACCTGATCGATTGCCAACTGGCCAATGCCGTGGACTTCAACAGCTTTCCCATTCGCTAAAACACCGCCTGTACCTGTAGGAGCGAGCACGCTCGCGATGGACGTCAACGATGACGCGGGCTGTCTGGATGCCCGCGGTGTCTGGTCGTTCATCGCGAG
>NZ_JBSVXG010000313.1:0-5072 GCF_054070595.1 Pseudomonas sp. SDO55104_S430
GACTGACCTGACGCTTTCGCGAGCAAGCCCGCTCCCACAATGGGCGGCTGTGTGTGTCAGGCCCGCGGCAATCGAATGACCGCCGTCAGCCCGCCCCCCGATGTTTCTTCCAGGCTCAATTGCCCGCCCAGCCGCTCCGCCGCCTCGCGGGCAATGGTCATGCCCAGGCCGACGCCTCCGGAGTTGCGATTGCGTGACCCTTCCAGGCGGAAGAAGGGTTCGAACACCGCTTCGCGTTGCTCCGCCGCGATTCCCGGTCCATGGTCGATGACCCTGATCAGCAACTGATCGCGATGGTCTTCCAGGGTGATCGACGCGCGCCCGGCATAACGCAGGGCGTTATCCAGCAGGTTGTTCACACAGGACCTCAACGCCATCGGCTGAACCAGCAGCGGCACACAGTGGCCGCTTGCCTGAACATCGGCCCCCTGATCCTGAGCGTTCTCACTCAATGACTCCACCAGCGCCTGCACATCCATCAACTGCGGCGCCTCGCTGGTGCGCTGTTCGTGCAGGTAGGTGAGGGTGGCGTCGAGCATGCTGATCATGTCGTCCAGATCCTGGCGCATCTGGCCCTGCAACCTGTCGTCGTCGATCTGCTCCAGCCGCAGCTTGAGCCGCGACAGCGGCGTGCGCAGATCGTGGGACACCGCGCCCAGCATCCGCGAGCGCTGTTTGACTTGTTCGATGATGCGCCGCTGCATCTTGTTGAAAGTGTGCGCCGCCTGCCGCGCTTCCCGGGGGCCGGACTCATCCAGCGGCGGACTGTTGAGGTCCTCGCTAAGGCGCTCGGCGGCATCGCTCAAGCGCTGGATCGGCCGGCTCAGCAACTTGGCCCCATACCAGGCGGCGATGATCAGCGAGATGAATTGAAAGGTCAGCGGCACCAGCGGCCCGCCAAACCACGGCCGGGGAGGGCGGTTGGCGAAGCGCGGGTCCAGCGGTGGTCGCTTGCCGTCGAAGCTTTCGGAAAATTCCGGTGGAGGCGGCGGAGGTGGCGGGCCGTAATAATGAAACCAGGCAAAGGCCAGCAGGTGCGCCAGGACAATCGCGATCAGCAACACGCCAAACAGGCGGCCGAACAGCGTATCGAAGCGCCCGCGCATCAACCGATGTCTCGGGCGTCGAACAGGTAGCCTTCACCACGCACGGTCTTGATCAATTGCGGCGCCTTCGGATCATCCCCAAGCTTCTGCCGCAGGCGCGACACCAGCAGGTCGATGCTGCGGTCGAAAGCTTCGATCGAGCGCCCGCGCGCCGCATCCAGCAATTGCTCGCGGCTCAGCACCCGGCGCGGACGTTCGATGAACACCCACAGCAGGCGGAATTCGGCGTTGGACAGCGGTACCACCAGACCATCGGCGGCGATCAGTTGGCGTAGCACGCTGTTGAGCCGCCAGTTGTCGAAGCGGATGTTCGCCCGTTGTTCACTGCGGTCGTCGCGAACCCGGCGCAGGATGGTCTGGATGCGCGCCACCAGTTCACGAGGCTCGAACGGCTTGGACATGTAATCATCGGCGCCCAGTTCCAGACCGATGATGCGGTCGGTGGGTTCGCAGCGAGCGGTGAGCATGAGAATCGGGATATCGGACTCGGCGCGCAGCCAACGACACAGCGACAGCCCGTCTTCGCCGGGCAGCATCAGGTCCAGCACCACCACGTCGAAATGTTCCGCTTGCAGCGCCTGACGCATGGCGGCGCCATCGGTGACGCCGCTGGCGTGGATGTTGAAGCGGGCCAGGTAGTCGATCATCAGTTCGCGGATCGGGACATCATCGTCGACGATCAGCGCGCGAATACTCCAGCGCTTGTCGTCGCCAGGTGCTTTTTGCTCGTCGTTCACAGGTGCGTGGAGGTTGTGCATGCGTGCGTTCATCTGTCAGGTTGGCTGCCAACCACAAAGATAGGCCGCGAGGTGGTGCTTCCAGCATAGGCGTCCGGCCTGCAGCCGAAAAGCGTTGGGTGGAGGACGTGCTGCGGCTGGAGAGGCTAGCGGGCAAGGATGTTGTGGACGTGTCGGTAATGTAACGGGCTCGACACAATTGCCGAAAAGGCTAGTCTTGCCGCAGTGTTCTCGACGATTTACCGATCATCGGGTCCCCCAGCGGCGCTGGTTCCGCTACAATGCGCGCCGATTTCGACTTGCCTGAGAGCCCGCTCATGTCCGCCTGCCAGACTCCTATCATCGTCGCCCTGGATTTCCCCACCCGTGACGCCGCACTGAAGCTGGCCGATCAGTTGGACCCGAAACTGTGCCGGGTCAAAGTCGGCAAGGAACTGTTCACCAGCTGCGCCTCGGAAATCGTCGGCACCCTGCGTGACAAGGGTTTCGAAGTGTTCCTGGACCTCAAGTTCCACGATATTCCCAACACCACTGCCATGGCTGTCAAAGCGGCCGCGGAAATGGGCGTGTGGATGGTCAACGTGCACTGCTCCGGCGGCCTGCGCATGATGGCGGCTTGCCGTGAAGTGCTGGACAAGCGCAGCGGCCCGCAGCCGTTGCTGATCGGCGTGACCGTGCTGACCAGCATGGAGCGTGAGGATCTGGCGGGCATCGGCCTGGATATCGAGCCGCAGGAGCAGGTACTGCGCCTGGCCGCCCTGGCGGAAAAAGCCGGCATGGACGGTCTGGTCTGCTCGGCCCTGGAAGCCCAGGCCCTGAAGTCGGCACATCCGTCGCTGCAACTGGTGACCCCGGGCATTCGTCCGGCGGGCAGCGCCCAGGACGACCAGCGCCGCATCCTGACCCCGCGTCAGGCGCTGGATGCCGGGTCCGATTATCTGGTGATTGGCCGTCCGATCAGCCAGGCGGCGGATCCGGCGCAGGCGTTGGCTTCGGTTGTGGCTGAGTTGGCCTGACAACACACTGAGAACCAAATGTGGGAGCGAGCCTGCTCGCGATGCGGTGGCACATTCAACATCAATGTGACTGACAAATCGCAATCGCGAGCAGGCTCGCTCCCACAGTGGTTCAGTTTTCGTTTTAGACCTTCAACACCAACTTCCCGAAATTCTCCCCGCTGAACAGCTTCATCAGCGTCTCCGGGAACGTCTCCAGACCGTCCACGATGTCTTCCTTGCTCTTGAGCTGCCCCTTGGCCATCCAACCGGCCATTTCCTGCCCGGCGGCGGCGAATTGTGCGGCGTAGTCCATCACCACGAAGCCTTCCATCCGCGCACGATTGACCAGCAGTGCCAGGTAGTTGGCCGGGCCCTTGACCGCTTCCTTGTTGTTGTACTGGCTGATCGCGCCGCAGATCACCACCCGCGCCTTCATGTTCAGGCGGCTCAGCACGGCATCGAGGATGTCGCCGCCGACGTTATCGAAATACACGTCGACGCCTTTCGGGCATTCACGCTTGAGGCCGGCGATGACGTCTTCGTTCTTGTAGTCGATGACGCCGTCGAAACTCAGCTCATCGATCAGGAACTTGCACTTGTCCGCGCCACCGGCGATGCCCACCACGCGGCAGCCTTTGATCTTGGCAATCTGCCCGGCAATGCTGCCCACCGCCCCGGCTGCACCCGACAGCACCACGGTTTCTCCTGCCTTGGGAGCGCCCACGTCAAGCAGGGCGAAATAGGCGGTCATGCCAGTCATGCCCAGTGCCGAGAGGTAGCGCGGCAGCGGAGCCAGTTTCGGATCGACCTTGTAGAAACCGCGCGGCTCGCCGACGAAATAGTCCTGCACGCCCAACGCACCGTTAACGTAATCGCCCACCGCGAACCCGGGATTGTTTGACGCCACGACTTTTCCTACGCCCAAGGCGCGCATGACTTCGCCAAGACCCACCGGCGGGATGTAGGACTTGCCCTCGTTCATCCAGCCACGCATGGCCGGGTCCAGGGACAGGTATTCGTTTTTGACCAGAATCTGACCCGCGGCCGGCTCGCCCACCGGTACTTCCTGATAAGTGAATGTCTCGCGGGTAGCCGGGCCGACCGGGCGTTTGGCGAGCAGGAACTGGCGATTGGTCTGGGTAGTCATGTCAGGCACTCAAGATGAATGAAGCCTTTTAGATAGACCTTCAATGGCGAGGCCGCAAGTTTCGCTGACACGGCGAATAGGTCTCGATCCAGTGTGGTGATAATTGGTACGGGAGTTCCATCACTGCAACTCATGGGCACTCAACCGGCCTTCTGATAGTGCTGCCGTGCACGGGGATGCTCTGGCTAGACTGGGAAAACAATATCCCTCGCCAACTTTTCCTTGAGGACATAACGATGAGCATGACGTTTTCCGGTCAGGTCGCTGTAGTGACGGGCGCCGCCAATGGTATCGGGCGCGCAACGGCCCAGGCGTTCGCCGCCGAGGGCCTGAAAGTGGTGGTGGCTGACATGGACACCGCAGGCGGCGAGGGCACCGTTGCGCTGATTCGTACAGCGGGCGGCGAAGCGACCTTCGTGCGCTGCAACGTCACTGTGGAAAGCGATGTAAAAAATCTGATGGATGAAGTGGTCAATACCTACGGCCGTCTCGACTATGCCTTCAACAACGCCGGCATCGAAATCGAGAAGGGCAAGCTGGCCGAGGGGACACTCGACGAGTTCGACGCGATCATGGGCGTCAACGTCAAGGGCGTGTGGTTGTGCATGAAGTATCAGCTGCCGTTGCTGCTGGCCCAGGGCGGCGGTGCGATCGTCAACACCGCTTCGGTGGCAGGCCTTGGGGCCGCGCCGAAGATGAGCATCTACGCGGCGTCCAAGCATGCGGTGATCGGCCTGACCAAGTCGGCGGCCATCGAGTACGCCAAGAAGAAAATCCGGGTCAACGCGGTGTGCCCGGCAGTCATTGATACCGACATGTTCCGCCGTGCCTATGAAGCCGATCCGAAGAAGGGCGAGTTCGCCAATGCCATGCACCCGGTGGGGCGCATCGGCAAGGTCGAGGAAATTGCCAGTGCGGTGCTTTACCTGTGCAGCGATGGTGCGGCGTTCACTACCGGGCATTCGTTGGCGGTGGATGGCGGTGTTACCGCGTTCTAATTTCTCCAGCGAACTTCGAACCTGTGGGAGCGGGCTTGCTCGCGAAAGCGGTGGGTCAGCAACATCATTGTTGACTGACACTCCCT
>NZ_JBSVXG010000314.1:0-5057 GCF_054070595.1 Pseudomonas sp. SDO55104_S430
TACAGGTTTCGGTGATCTGTAGGAGCGAGGCTTGCCCGCGAAGGCTTTCTTCAGGCCGGAACCGCCTTGGCCTTCGGCTCCCGCTCCCAAACCCGATGCTGCCCGATCGCCGCGAAAAATGCTTTGAACGACTTGGCATCCGCCCCGACGATCAACCCCGCATCCGCCTCCAGCTTCAACACATCCAGCAACTGCTTCGCTTCGCCGTGCAGAGCAATCGCCTTCAAATGCTTATAAGCCTCCAGCACGTAATGCAGCGCTACGCCGTCACCGCTCAAGGCCTGGATCGACGCCGCACCACCAGGCACGAACACCGCGTCGAAGGCAATTGACGGCATCCCTTCCATCGACGCATCCACCGCAAGCGACTTGCCGTCGGCAGTCTTCACCGGGGCCGAAGTTGGGCCGAGGAGTTTGGCGTGGGCGCCTTCGGCCTTGAGTGCTTTCTTCATGGCATCAATTGCCGCGCCGTCGACGCCATCGGCCGCCAGGATCGCCACCTTGCGGGTCTTGATGTCGGCGGGCAGCAAGTTGGCCTGGCTCAGGGCAGGCGAGCGATCCAGTGACGTTTTCGGCACGTCCACCGTTCCTGCTTTCGGCGCCGGCAACCCGAGGTTCTGCGCGACCCGTTTGGCCAGTTCCAGATCGATGTTGGCGAGGATCTCGTTGACCTGCCGGGCCCGGATGAACTCGCGCTCGACCTTGCCCAACTCGAAGCTGTAGGCCGCAATGATGTGTTCTTTCTCGTGGTCGCTCATGCTGTTGAAAAACAGCCGCGCCTGAGAGAAGTGGTCGCCGAACGACTCGCTGCGCTGGCGGACTTTGTTGGCGTCGATGCGCTCGTAATAACTCTCGAAGCCGCCATCTTCGGCTGCGGGCGGCGTCTCCTTCGGCCAGCCACCGTCGATGGAGTTGGGTTCGTACGCCGCGCGTCCCTTGTCGATGGTGGTGCGATGCTGTGCATCGCGCTGGCCGTTGTGAATCGGGATCACCGGACGATTGATGGGGATCTCGTGAAAATTCGGCCCACCCAGTCGGCTGATTTGCGTATCGGTGTAGGAAAACAGCCGACCTTGCAGCAACGGATCGTTGGAAAAGTCGATCCCCGGCACGATATGCCCCGGGCAGAACGCAACCTGCTCGGTCTCGGCGAAGAAGTTGTCCGGGTTGCGGTTGAGCACCATTTTGCCCAGTGGAGTAATCGGGACGATTTCTTCGGGGATTATTTTGGTCGGGTCGAGGATGTCGAAGTCGAAGGCATGCTCGTTTTCTTCCTCGACTACCTGAACCCCCAGTTCCCATTCCGGGTAGTCGCCCATCTCGATGGATTCCCAGAGATCGCGACGGTGGTAGTCGGTGTCCTTGCCCGCCAGCTTCTGCGCTTCATCCCACACCAGCGAGCAGGTCCCGGCGGTGGGGCGCCAGTGGAATTTGACGAAGCGCGATTTGCCGTCGGCATTGATCATGCGGAAGGTATGCACGCCGAAGCCCTGCATGCTGCGCAGGCTCTTGGGGATCGCCCGGTCGGACATGGCCCAGATCACCATGTGCGCCGATTCCGGCTGCAACGAAACGAAATCCCAGAAAGTATCGTGGGCCGAGCCGCCGGTGGGGATTTCGTTGTGGGGCTCGGGTTTCACCGCATGGACGAAATCGGGAAACTTGATCGCATCCTGAATGAAAAACACCGGCATGTTGTTGCCCACCAGGTCGTAGACGCCTTCGTCGGTGTAGAACTTCACCGCGAAACCTCTTACATCGCGCACGGTGTCGCCTGACCCGCGCGGTCCCTGGACCGTAGAAAATCGTACGAACACCGGGGTCTTTTTTGCCGGGTCCCTTAGGAAACCGGCCTTGGTCAGCGCGCTGTGATTCTCATAGGTCTGAAAATAGCCGTGAGCCCCGGTGCCGCGGGCATGCACGATGCGCTCGGGAATCCGCTCATGGTCAAAATGCGTGATCTTTTCACGCATGATGAAATCTTCCAGCAGCGAAGGCCCGCGGGCGCCGGCCTTCAGGGTGTTCTGGTTGTCTGCCACCTTCACGCCTTGATTGGTGCGCAGGGCCTGGCCGGTGGCGTCGGAGCGGAAATGCTCCAGGCTGTCGAGCTTGGTATTGGTGTTGTTGCGGTCCAGGGTATCGGTCCCGGCCAGTTCGCTCTTGGGCGCGGCAGGCTTTTTAGTACTCATCGGGCATCACTCCTCAGGCTGATTCGAGTTGCCTAAGTAGTGACTGATGACGTTTTTGGGCGTTCCTTTTATCTGACCTTTGATCGCGTTATTGCCAAAACGCTGGATGAAAGCGAAATAAATGCTAAGAACCTCTATACGGACAGGCTAAAATGCGCGCCCGGCTAACCGCTGACCCTATTCCAACGCGCCCCACAAGGTTCGCTACGTGATCGAGTTTCAAAACGTCCATAAAACCTACCGCGTCGCCGGTAAGGATATCCCCGCCCTGCACCCGACCAGTCTGACGATTGAGAACGGTCAGGTGTTCGGCCTGATCGGCCATTCCGGTGCGGGAAAAAGTACCCTGCTGCGTCTGATCAACCGCCTGGAAAACGCCAGCGGCGGCAAGATCATCGTCGACGGCGAGGAAATCACCGCGCTCGACGCCAATGGCCTGCGCCGTTTCCGTCAGCAGGTCGGGATGATTTTCCAGCACTTCAACCTGCTGGCGTCCAAGACCGTGGCCGACAACGTCGCGCTGCCGCTGACGCTGGCCGGTGAAATGTCCCGCAGCGACATCGACAAGCGCGTCGCCGAGTTGCTGGCCCGGGTCGGTCTGTCCGATCACGCCAACAAATACCCGGCGCAATTGTCCGGCGGGCAGAAACAGCGCGTCGGCATTGCCCGCGCCCTGGCCACCAAGCCGAAGATCCTGCTGTGCGACGAGGCCACCAGTGCCCTGGACCCTCAGACCACGGCGTCGGTCCTGCAATTGCTGGCCGAGATCAACCGCGAACTGAAACTGACCATCGTGCTGATCACCCATGAAATGGACGTGATCCGTCGGGTCTGCGATCAGGTCGGCGTGATGGATGCCGGCGTGATCGTCGAACAGGGTCCGGTGGCCGAGGTGTTCCTGCACCCGAAACACCCGACCACCAAGCGTTTCGTGCAGGAAGACGAGCAGATCGACGAAGGCGAACAGCGCGATGACTTCGCTCATGTGCCGGGCCGTATCGTGCGTCTGACCTTTCAGGGCGAAGCGACCTACGCGCCGTTGCTCGGCACCGTCGCCCGTGAAACCGGCGTGGACTACAGCATCCTTGCCGGACGCATCGACCGCATCAAAGACATCCCTTACGGGCAACTGACCCTGGCCGTCACCGGCGGTGACATGGAAGCGGCCTTCGCCCGCTTCACCGCGGCCGACGTCCACATGGAGGTGCTGCGTTAATGGAAGCCCTGACAACTTTCTTCGCCAACATCGACTGGTTCGAAATCTGGCTGGCTACCGTCGACACCCTGCTGATGCTCGGCGGCTCGCTGCTTTTCACAGTGCTGCTCGGCCTGCCGCTGGGCGTGCTGCTGTTCCTCTGCAGTCCGCGCCAGTTGCTGGAAGCCAAAGGCGTCTACGCGATGCTGTCACTGGTGGTGAACATCCTGCGTTCGCTGCCCTTCATCATTCTGCTGATCGTGATGATTCCGTTCACCGTGTTGATCACCGGCACTTCGCTGGGTGTGGCCGGTGCGATTCCGCCTCTGGTGGTCGGCGCCACGCCGTTCTTCGCGCGTCTGGTGGAAACCGCGCTGCGTGAAGTGGATCGGGGCATCATCGAAGCGACCCAGGCCATGGGCGCAACCACGCGGCAGATCATCACCAATGCCTTGCTGCCCGAAGCCCGTCCGGGCATTTTCGCGGCGATTACGGTGACCGCGATTACACTGGTTTCCTACACGGCGATGGCCGGTGTGGTGGGCGCCGGTGGTCTGGGTGACCTGGCGATCCGCTTCGGTTACCAGCGTTTCCAGACTGACGTGATGGTCGTCACGGTGATTTTGCTGCTGGTGTTGGTGCAGGTTCTGCAAACCGTCGGCGACAAGCTGGTGGTGCATTTCTCTCGTAAATAATCGTTTTCGTATTTTGCAAATGAGCCGGCCATTCGCTGGCAGGCGCCAGATCGGGCGCCTCACAAGGAGTTAGCTGAATGAAAAAACTACTCGTCGCGTTCGCTGCCGTTGCAGCCTTTTCCGCCCACGCCGACACCCTGACCGTAGCCGCCACCCCGGTGCCGCACGCCGAGATTCTCGAGTTCGTGAAACCGGCCCTGGCCAAAGACGGCGTCGACCTGAAGGTCAAGGTCTTCACCGACTACATCCAGCCGAACGTGCAAGTGGCCGAAAAACGTCTGGACGCAAACTTCTTCCAGCACCAGCCGTACCTCGATGAGTTCAACAAGGCCAAGGGCACCAACCTGGTTTCCGTGGCCGGCGTGCACCTGGAACCGCTGGGCGCATACTCCAGCAAGTACAAGAAGCTCGATGAGCTGCCAAGCACCGCCACCGTGGTCATCCCGAACGACGCCACCAACGGCGGCCGCGCGCTGTTGCTGCTGGCCAAGGCTGGCGTGATCACCTTGAAGGACTCGAACAACATCCTGTCGACCGTCAAGGACATCACCGAGAACCCGAAAAACCTGAAGTTCCGTGAACTGGAAGCCGCGACCATCCCGCGCGTACTGACCCAGGTCGACCTGGCGCTGATCAACACCAACTACGCGCTGGAAGCCAAGCTCGATCCGTCCAAGGATGCGCTGGTCATCGAAGGCAGCGACTCGCCATACGTGAACATCCTGGTTGCCCGTCCGGACGACAAGGACAGCGAAGACATGAAGAAGCTGGTCGCTGCGCTGCACAGCCCGGAAGTGAAGGCCTTCATCCTCGAGAAGTACAAAGGCGCCGTGGTGCCGGCGTTCTGATCCGAAGCCGTAACAAAAAAGGGGACGCCATGTGCGTCCCTTTTTTTGTGCCCCGTCCCCTGTAGGAGCGAAGCTTGCTCGCGAAAGCGGTGGATCAGTTGGCATCCATTTGGCTGACACACCGCCTTCG
>NZ_JBSVXG010000315.1:0-5051 GCF_054070595.1 Pseudomonas sp. SDO55104_S430
GGGTAAGTCGACATTGATGTTGCCTGACACACCGCATTCGCGAGCAAGCCCGCTCCCACATTTGCCTTTCTTTGGGCTCAAGTACCCTGCGCAGCCCCACCCTCAAGCTTGCGCCACAACAACCGCACGTTGGCCTTGCGCACCAGCGCACACCGGTACAGTCGAATCTCCAGCGGCACATGCCACTGCGGCCCGCCGCACACCACCAGCTCACCGCGAGCCAATTCCGCGCGCACGCTCAGCTGCGGCACCCAGGCGATGCCCAGACCTTCCAGCGCCATGCTTTTAAGGCTGTCAGCCATGGCAGTCTCATAAACAGTGGTAAAGCGCAGCGCCCGCTGGCGCAGCAGCATGTTCACCGAGCGCCCGAGGAACGCGCCGGCACTGTAGGCCAGCAGCGGCACGCTGCCCTCGCCCTCCAGATCGAACAGCGGCTTGCCATCAGCATCCGCCGCACACACCGGCAGCATTTCGGTGTGGCCAAGGTGCAAGGACGGGAAGATCTCCGGGTCCATCTGCATTGCCGCATCCGGATCGTAGAAAGCCAGCATCAAGTCACATCCCCCTTCGCGCAGGGCATGCACCGCGTCACCGACGTTGGTCGCCACCAGCCGCGTGGCGATGTTCAGGCCTTCGTTGCGCAGTTGCGCGATCCAGCGCGGAAAGAACCCCAGGGCCAGAGAGTGCGCGGCGGCGACCTGCATCACCTCGCCCTGCCCGCCTTCCAGATGATGAAGATGGCGCAACACTTCGCCGAGCTGTTCGACCACGGTGCGCGCGGTGACCAGGAACAACTGCCCGGCCGCCGTCAGCTCCACCGGCGTGCGCGAGCGGTTGACCAGCGTCAGCCCCAATGCGGCCTCCAGGCTACGGATTCGCCGGCTGAACGCAGGCTGCGTCACGAAGCGCCGTTCCGCCGCCTGGGAGAAGCTGCGGGTGGCGGCCAGGGCACTGAAGTCCTCCAGCCATTTACTTTCCAGATTCATCACGCCTCCCGGACACGCACCAAAACAGGTCACACGCTCGCCGCCAACACGGCGTCACACCGGCATTATGCCGAATATGCATAGGCCAGTGTTTAACAGCATTGGCTCTAAATTCTCCACAAGCCTAGCATTTGCAGTGTTCCGGCACAGACCGGGTCCATATCGAGATGATTTCTATCATGTCCTCCGCTGCATCTTTCCGCACAGAAAAAGACCTGCTTGGCAAACTCGAAGTACCTGCTCAAGCGTATTACGGCATCCAGACCCTGCGAGCGGTGAACAACTTCCGTCTCTCCGGTGTGCCGATCTCCCACTACCCGAAACTGGTAGTCGGCCTGGCGATGGTCAAACAGGCCGCCGCTGACGCCAACCGCGAACTGGGTCATCTGAGCGAAGCCAAGCACGCAGCCATCAGCGAGGCCTGTGCCCGTCTGATCCGCGGCGATTTCCACGAAGAGTTCGTGGTGGACATGATTCAAGGCGGCGCTGGCACTTCGACCAACATGAATGCCAACGAAGTGATCGCCAACATCGCACTGGAGACCATGGGTCACCAGAAAGGCGAATACCAGTACCTGCACCCGAACAACGATGTGAACATGGCGCAGTCGACCAACGACGCCTACCCGACGGCGATCCGCCTGGGCCTGCTGCTGGGTCACGACACGCTGCTGGCCAGCCTCGACAGCCTGATCCAGTCGTTCGCGGCCAAGGGTGAAGAGTTCGCCCACGTCCTGAAGATGGGCCGTACCCAACTGCAAGACGCCGTGCCGATGACCCTCGGCCAGGAATTCCGCGCTTTCGCCACCACCCTGGGCGAAGACCTGGCACGCCTGAAAACCCTGGCGCCAGAACTGCTGACCGAAGTGAACCTGGGCGGCACCGCGATCGGTACCGGCATCAACGCCGACCCGCGCTACCAGCACCTGGCCGTTCAGCGCCTGGCCACCATCAGCGGTCACCCGCTGGTACCGGCAGCCGACCTGATCGAAGCCACGTCCGACATGGGCGCCTTCGTCCTGTTCTCCGGCATGCTCAAGCGTACCGCGGTCAAGCTGTCGAAGATCTGCAACGACCTGCGCCTGCTGTCCAGCGGCCCGCGCACCGGGATCAACGAGATCAACCTGCCAGCGCGTCAGCCAGGCAGCTCGATCATGCCAGGCAAGGTCAACCCGGTTATTCCGGAAGCCGTTAACCAGGTGGCCTTCCAGGTCATCGGTAACGACCTGGCGCTGACCATGGCAGCGGAAGGCGGCCAGCTGCAGCTGAACGTGATGGAGCCGCTGATCGCCTTCAAGATCCTCGACTCGATCCGCCTGCTGCAACGCGCCATGGACATGCTGCGCGAGCACTGCATCACCGGTATCACAGCCAACGAAGAACGTTGCCGTGAACTGGTCGAGCACTCGATCGGTCTGGTCACCGCGCTGAACCCGTACATCGGCTACGAAAACGCCACCCGCATCGCCCGTATCGCTCTGGAAAGCGGCCGCGGCGTGCTGGAACTGGTGCGCGAAGAAGGTCTGCTCGACGACGCCATGCTCGCCGACATCCTGCGCCCGGAAAACATGATCGCTCCGCGTCTGGTTCCGCTTAAAGCCTGATCCGACGCAACACTTGTAGCACCGCTCACCAGGTCGAGGGACTAGACACCTCTCACCTTTTGAGGGCCTGGAGATCACTCTCCAGGCCCTTTTTTTTGCGCGTTTTTTGCCAATCGGTCAGTTAAAGTGCGCCCATTGTGGAGCGAGCCTGCTCGCGATGACGGCAGCACATTCGAATCCGGGATCACCGACGGATCGCTATCGCGAGCAGGCTCGCCCCACACATCATCTCTAGCGGAGGCCTCAAAATGATTGCCAATAATTACCCTGCCGCCCAACACATCATGGTGCTCTACACCGGCGGCACGATCGGCATGCAAGCCAGCGCCAACGGCCTGGCTCCGGCGTCCGGCTTCGAAGCGCGGATGCGCGAATACCTCACCAGCCAACCCGAACTGGTGGTGCCACAGTGGCGCTTTCGCGAGATGTCGCCACTGATCGACAGCGCCAACATGACCCCGACCTATTGGCAGCAATTGCGCGAAGCGGTGGTTGATGCGGTCGACGTGCAAGGTTGCGACAGCGTGTTGATCCTGCACGGCACCGACACCCTGGCCTACAGCGCCGCCGCCATGAGCTTCCAGCTGCTCGGCCTTAAGGCCCGCGTGTGCTTCACCGGCTCGATGCTGCCGGCCGGCGTCGCCGACAGCGATGCCTGGGAAAACCTTGGCGGCGCGCTGGTCGCCCTGGGGCAGGGCCTGGCGCCGGGTGTGCACCTGTACTTCCACGGCGAAGTGCTGGACCCGACCCGCTGCGCCAAGGTCCGCAGTTTCGGCCGCCACCCGTTCAAGCGCCTGGAGCGTCAAGGTGGCGGGATCAAGGCCACTTCGCTGCCGGCTGCGCTTGGTTACAACCAGACCAGGCAACTGGCGAACGTCGCGGTGCTACCGCTGTTTCCCGGCATCCGCGCCGAAATCGTCGACGGACTGATCGATAGCGGCATTCAGGGCCTGGTGCTGGAGTGCTACGGCAGCGGTACCGGCCCGAGCGACAACCCGGCGTTCCTCGCAAGCCTCGAGCGGGCGCGGGACAAGGACGTGGTGGTGGTGGCGGTGACGCAGTGCCATGAAGGTGGTGTGGAGCTGGACGTTTATGAAGCGGGCAGCCGCTTGCGTGGCGTCGGTGTGCTGTCCGGTGGCGGCATGACCCGCGAAGCGGCGTTCGGCAAGCTGCACGGCCTGTTGGGCGCAGGCCTGGACACCGCAGAAGTACGCCGCATCGTAGAACTCGACCTCTGCGGCGAGCTCAGCTGACAACCGCCTTTCTTGTAGGAGCGAGCAAGCTCGCGATGGACGTCAACTAAAACGCTGGCATCCTGACGCCCCGCGGTGTTCCGTCCACCATCGCGAGCATGCTCGCTCCTACAGGTCCATCATCAGGCACATAACTTGCTCTACTTCCAGTCACCCCAAGGCTGGAAGCCACCATGCTCCACTCCCATCTCACCACCCTCAACGCCGTTTCCCTGGTGCTCAACACCTTCAAGGCCGAAGGTCTGTCGAGCGAGGCCCTGTTGGCCGGCAGTGGCATCAGTGCGGCGGATCTCAACCGGGCTGACACCCGCATCACCACCAATCAGGAGATGCAGGTCTGCGCCAACGCCGTCGCTCTCAAACACGATATCGGCCTGGAACTGGGCCGGCGCATGCACGTGTCGTCCTACGGCATCCTCGGTTACGCCTTGCTCACCTGTGCCACCTTCGGTGACGCATTGCGCTTGGCGATACGCTATCCGGCGCTGCTGGGAACACTTTTCGAGCTCAGCCTTGAAGAAGATGGCGAACGCGTCTGGTTCGCCGCCGCCGATTACCGCGAGAGCCCGGCCATGGCGGTGTTCAATGCCGAGTTCTGCCTGGTATCACTGAAGGTCACCTGCGATGACCTGCTCGGCCATCCACTGCCACTGCTCGGTGCACGCTTCGAACACGCCGCGCCCGACTATCAGGCGTCCTACGCCCATCCCTTCGACTGCCCGCTGCATTTCGGCGCGCAGGACAACGCATTCGCCTTCGACAGAAAGTGGCTCGAGCAACCCTTGCCACTGGCCGACGCCATCACCCACCAGACCATGGCCGAACGCTGCCGCAAACAGAACACCGAATTCACCGGACGCCAGGCATGGCTGGGACGGATTCGCCAACTGCTCAGCGCGCAACTGAATGCGGCGCCGGGACTGGAAGGCCTGGCCGAGCAGATGAACTGCTCCACGCGAACCTTGCGCCGGCATCTCAAGGACATGGGCTGCAGTTATCAGGAACTGCTCGACGAGCTGCGTTTCGAGCAGGCCAAGCAGATGCTCTGCGAGGATCAGATGCCGATTTACCGGATTGCCGAGGCGTTGGGCTTCAGCGAGACCGCAAGTTTTCGCCATGCGTTCGTGCGCTGGAGCGGTGTGGCTCCCAGCCAATTCCGTCCCTGACGCCTCCCCCTGTTGTAGGAGCGAGGCTTGCCCGCGAAGCTT
>NZ_JBSVXG010000316.1:0-5049 GCF_054070595.1 Pseudomonas sp. SDO55104_S430
ACCACCGTCTGTAGGAGCGAGGCTTGCCCGCGAACAGGGTCAACGCGGTCTCAACACTCCACCGCACTCACCGCCAACCCGCCCCGCGATGTCTCCTTATATTTGTCATGCATATCGGCACCGGTATCGCGCATGGTACGAATCACCCGATCCAGAGAAATGAAGTGCTGCCCATCGCCACGCAGCGCCATCTGCGCCGCGTTGATCGCCTTCACCGCGGCAATCGCGTTGCGCTCGATGCACGGCACTTGTACCAGCCCGCCCACCGGGTCGCAGGTCAGGCCGAGGTTGTGCTCCAGGCCGATTTCCGCCGCGTTGCACAATTGCTCAGGCGTCGCCCCGAGAATTTCCGCCAGGCCTGCCGCCGCCATGGCGCAGGCTGAACCTACTTCACCCTGGCAACCGACTTCGGCGCCGGAGATCGAAGCATTCTTCTTGCACAGAATCCCTACTGAAGCCGCACCAAGGAGGTAGTCGACGACATTGGCGTCGGTCACCTCATCGCTGAATTTCATAAAGTAGTGCAACACCGCCGGGATGATCCCCGCCGCGCCATTGGTCGGCGCCGTAACCATGCGCCCGCCGGCGGCGTTTTCTTCGTTGACCGCGAGGGCGAACAGGTTGACCCACTCCATCGCACTCAAGGTCGAGCCGATCACGTTGGGTTTGTTCAGCTCCTGCAGGCTGCGGTGCAGCTTGGCCGCGCGACGACGCACGTTCAGGCCGCCAGGCAGGATGCCCTCATGCTTGAGGCCGTGATCGACGCAATCCTGCATGGCACGCCAGAGTTTCATCAGGCTGCTGCGGATTTCCTCTTCGCTGCGCCAGACCTTCTCGTTGGCCATCATCAATTCGGCCACGCGCAGGTTGTGCTTCTTGCACAGTTCCAGCAGCTCGGCGGCGCTGGAAAAATCGTAAGGCAATACGGTGCTGTCCATATCGACAACACCGCTGGACGCCTGGGCCTCATCGACGACAAAACCGCCGCCGACGGAATAGTAGGTGTCGCGATGCAGCTCGCCGTCATCGCCTTCGGCAACCAGGGTCATGGCGTTGGGGTGAAACGGCAGGTTCTCGTCGATCAGGCGCATGTCCCGCGCCCATATAAAAGGCACCTCAAGACGAGAGTCGAGCAGCAGCGTGTCGGTTTCGCGCAGCGTCGCGATGCGGATGCCGATTTGCGACGGATCGATCGCGTCCGGCCATTCGCCCATCAGGCCCATGATCACCGCGTTGTCGCTGCCGTGGCCGATGCCGGTGGCGGACAACGAACCGTAGAGCTGGACCTCGACGCGCCGCACCTGCTCCAGCAGCCCGCGTGCGCGCAGATCCTGCACGAACAGCGCGGCGGCGCGCATCGGTCCCACGGTGTGCGAACTGGAAGGCCCGATGCCGATTTTGAACAGGTCGAAAACACTGATAGCCATGACTGCCGAACTCCTGGATGAGCCTGATCCAGGCGCCAAAAGCGCCCGGTGGCGGAGCTGCTACGCTCAAGCTGCAATCCGCCGAGATGACCGCATCATCCGGTTTTTGTCGTGTCGCTCGACGTCTCGGACCGACGCACTCTTGTCCACGAACGCCGTGTGCGTTTTACGCCATGTTTTCGCTGTTTTTGGCGGTGCAGAACGGGAAAAGGGCCTGAAAAAATCTGTAAACGACGTCACCGACACTGGATGCGACCATCCCTGTACTGGTTACGACGCACCCTGTAGGCGTCAGATTTTCACTGGTACATGATCTAAATCGACTCGATTGCAAAGGCGCTGCGGTAGAGCTGTCACAAGAACGCCACCCAACCGCAACCTATAAGTGCGGTAGTCCAAGTCGGAACACTGCCAAAAAAAAAACACCAAGGAGTCCATTCATGAAAGGTTCCCAGTCGTTGTTGTTGGCCGCCATGCTTAGCCTGCCGGTTCTGGCCCAAGCCGCAGAACCGGCACAATGCAGTACCGTGAACTTCTCCGATGTCGGCTGGACCGACATCACCGCGACAACCGCCACCACCAGCGTCGTGCTCAACGCGCTGGGCTACAAGACCAAGACCACCATGATTTCCGTGCCGGTGACCTACAAGTCCCTGGCCGACGGCAAGAACATGGACGTTTTCCTCGGCAACTGGATGCCGACCATGGAAAACGACATCAAGGCCTACCGCGACGCCGGCACCGTGGACACCGTGCGCACCAACCTCAAGGGCGCCAAGTACACCCTGGCCGTTCCTCAAGCCCTCTACGACAAAGGGCTGCATGACTTCGCCGACATCGCCAAATTCAAGAAAGAACTCGACGGCAAGATCTACGGGATCGAGCCGGGCAACGACGGCAACCGCCTGATCCAGAGCATGATCGACAAGAACGCCTTTGGCCTCAAAGACGCCGGTTTCAAGGTCGTCGAATCCAGCGAAGCGGGGATGCTGTCCCAGGTCGACCGCGCACAGAAACGCGACACCGCCGTGGTCTTCCTCGGCTGGGCGCCGCATCCGATGAACAAGCGCTTCAAGATCCAGTACCTCACCGGTGGTGACGATTTCTTTGGCCCGGATTTCGGCGCCGCCACCGTGGCAACCAACACCCGCAAGGGCTATGCCGAGGAATGCAGCAACGTGGGCCAGCTGTTGAAAAACCTGGAGTTCACCGTCGACATGGAAAGCGAACTCATGGGCAACATCCTGGACGACAAGATGAAGCCTGACGCGGCCGCCAAGGCCTGGCTGAAAAAGAATCCACAGGTACTCGATACCTGGCTCGCTGGCGTGACCACCATTGACGGTAAACCTGGCCTGGACGCCGTGAAAGCCAAGCTCAACCAGTAATCGCTTATGCCGGACGGCTGCGGCCGTCCGGGCTGTTTATTTCCTTGCATGCGGACGTTCACTACCATGCTGATTGATCAGAAAATACCTCTAGGCCAGTACATCGCAGGCTTTGTTGAATGGTTGACGCAACACGGCGCCAACACCTTCGACGCAATTGCCGTGTCACTGGAAACGATGATCCACGGCGTGACGTTTGCGCTGACCTGGTTCAACCCGCTGGTCTTGATCGGCCTGATTGCCATACTGGCTCACTTCATCCAGCGCAAATGGGGCCTGACCGCCTTCGTCGTTGCCTCCTTTCTGCTGATCCTGAACCTTGGGTACTGGCAGGAAACCATGGAAACCCTGGCCCAGGTGTTGTTCGCCACCCTGGTTTGCGTGGTCATCGGCGTACCCTTGGGGATCGTCGCCGCGCACAAGCCGATGTTCTACACCATGATGCGTCCGGTGCTCGATCTGATGCAGACCGTACCGACCTTCGTGTACCTCATTCCTACCCTGACCCTCTTCGGGCTGGGTGTGGTCCCGGGCCTGATTTCGACTGTGGTGTTCGCGATCGCCGCGCCCATCCGTCTGACTTACCTGGGTATCCGCGACGTCCCTCAAGAACTGATGGACGCCGGCAAGGCCTTCGGCTGCTCGCGTCGCCAGCTGCTGACACGGATCGAACTGCCCCACGCCATGCCGAGCATCGCAGCCGGCATCACTCAATGCATCATGCTGTCGTTGTCGATGGTGGTGATCGCGGCACTGGTGGGCGCCGATGGACTCGGCAAACCGGTGGTCAACGCACTGAACACTGCTGATATCGCCCTGGGCTTCGAAGCGGGCCTGGCGATCGTACTGCTGGCGATCATGCTCGACCGAATCTGCAAACAACCCGACGCCAAAGTAGGGGGTGACGCATGAGCATAATTCGCTTCGATAACGTCGATGTTATCTTCACCAAGGATCCACGCGAGGCACTCAAGCTGCTGGATCAGGGCATGACCCGTAACGAGATCCTGAAAAAGACCGGGCAGATCGTGGGCGTGGAAAAGGCCAGCCTGGATGTCGAAAAAGGTGAAATCTGTGTACTGATGGGCCTGTCCGGTTCCGGCAAGTCCAGCCTGCTGCGCTGCATCAACGGCCTCAACACCGTCAGCCGCGGCAAGTTGTTCGTCGAGCACGAAGGCAAGCAGATCGACATTGCCTCCTGCACCGCCGCGGAACTGAAAATGATGCGCACCAAGCGCATCGCGATGGTGTTCCAGAAGTTCGCCCTGATGCCTTGGCTGACGGTGCGCGAGAACATCAGTTTCGGTCTGGAGATGCAGGGCCGTCCGGAGAAGGACCGCAAGAAACTGGTCGACGAAAAGCTCGAACTGGTGGGCCTGACCCAATGGCGCAACAAGAAGCCCGATGAACTGTCCGGCGGTATGCAACAGCGTGTGGGCCTGGCCCGTGCGCTGGCGATGGATGCCGACATTCTGCTGATGGACGAACCGTTCTCGGCACTCGACCCGCTGATCCGCCAGGGTCTGCAGGACGAACTGCTGGAACTGCAACGCAAGCTGAGCAAGACCATCGTGTTCGTGAGCCACGACCTCGACGAAGCCCTGAAGCTGGGCAGCCGTATCGCGATCATGAAAGACGGCCGGATCATTCAGTACAGCAAGGCCGAGGACATCGTCCTCAACCCGGCGGATGACTATGTGCGCACCTTCGTGGCCCACACCAACCCGCTGAACGTACTGTGCGGTCGCAGCCTGATGCGCACCCTGGACAACTGCAAGCGCATCAACGGTTCGGTGTGCCTGGATCCGGGCGGCGATTCCTGGCTCGATCTGGCCGAAGGCAACACCATCAAGGGTGCTCGTCAGAACGGTTCGGCACTGGACCTGCAGAACTGGGCTCCGGGGCAAGCCGTCGAGGGCCTGGGCCGTCGTCCGACCCTGGTGGATTCCAACATCGGCATGCGCGACGCGCTGCAGATCCGCTACCAGACCGGCAACAAACTGGTGCTGCACGACAACAACAAAGTCGTGGGCATCCTGGGCGACAGCGAGCTGTACCACGCACTGCTCGGCAAGAACCTGGGATAAGGCAACAGACACAAAAACGCCGCGAGAGATCGCGGCGTTTTTGTTTGTGGGATATCGGGAGATTCAGCTTTGCAGCTTATGGCCCCATCGCGGGCAAGCCCGCTCCCACAGGGATCTTTGGTGTTCACACAATCTATGTCCAACCAA
>NZ_JBSVXG010000317.1:0-4996 GCF_054070595.1 Pseudomonas sp. SDO55104_S430
GCATTCCTCCTGAAGAAACACGGTCAACTGTGGGAGCGGGCTTGCTCGCGAAGACGCCGGCTCATTCACCATCAATTTGAGCCAATGCCGCCCGCAATCGAATGGCACTCGCCCTTGGGCAATTGAGTTGCACCCGCGCCAACCCCAGCCAATCCGCCATCCGCCGCAGATTCACCGCCAGCGCCAGCATCCCCTCATCATCCAGCCCCTGCTCTTCCTCGTGCACCGCATGCACCGCCAACTGCCCTGCCGCCCGCTCGGCCCGCAGATCGACCCGCGCGGCGATTCGTTCATGGTGCAAAAACGGCAAAACGTAATACCCATACACCCGCTTGTGCTGCGGAGTGTAGATCTCCAGTCGGTAGCGGAAATCGAACAGCCGCTCGGTACGGCTGCGCTCCCAGACCAGTGAATCGAAAGGCGAAAGCAGCGCGCTGGCCTCGACCTTGCGCGGTGGCCTGGCGTCGGGCAGGCAATAGGCCGGTTGCCGCCAGCCCTGAACGTCACACATCAGCAACTCGCCCGCCTCCACCAGCTCTGCAAGTCGCGGCTGGCTGTCGGCGGGGTTCAGGCGGAAATAGTCCCGCAGATCTTTCTCGGTGCCCACGCCCAGGGCGGCCGCGGCATGCAGCAGCAGGCCGCGCTGAGCTTCGGCCTCGTCGGGCATCGGTTGCGTCAGGATCGCCGAGGGAATCACCCGATCCGGCAGGTCGTAGAGCCGCTCGAACCCGCGGCGCCCGGCGACCGTAACTTCACCGGCGGCAAACAGCCATTCGAGCGCATGCTTCTCCGCGCTCCAGTCCCACCACGGGCCGGCCCGCTCCTGGCGCGTCGACAGGCTGCCGGCGCCGAGCGCACCCTGCTCCTCGACGCAAGCCAGGACCCGACGAATCGTGTCCTGCTGCTCTCGCCCGAAACGCGCCAGCTGTTGATAGATGTCTTCGCCCCGCGTCGCCCGCTGCATGCGCCAGCGCATCATCGGGTACAGCGACAGCGGCATCAGCGAAGCCTCATGGCCCCAGTATTCGAACAAGGTGCGACGACGGCCCTGACTCCAGGCAGCCTGGTCGAGCAATTCAGAGGGATAGTTACCGAGACGGGAAAACAGCGGAAGGTAGTGCGAACGCACCACGGCATTGACGGAATCGATCTGCAGGATGCCCAGCCGTTCGATCAGCCGGTTCAGGTGGGCCGCTTTAATCGTCGCTGGCGGCTGGCGCCCGTTGAATCCTTGGGCAGCCAGCGCCAGACGCCGAGCCTGTTTGAGGGATAAGGATTGTGTCGCGGGCATGAGCATCTCCTTGTCTGCTCGCAACCTACCTCACCATAAGTCGGTTTGTGTAGTTGGATGTCACTCATTTATGCATCGGATCATTCCAGAATGGCTTGACCGACTCGAACTCGACATCCGCCCGACTCATACCGATGTCCTTCAGCGCTTCGTCGCTCAGGCTTGCCAGCAGTTCGCGCTCGCGATGCAGCTCGTACCAGCGGCTGACCTTGTGCAGCAGATCGGAAATCAGATGGACCGAGTGTTTTTCTGCGCCTTGGAACTCATGTAGACCTTTCATCTTGTTGCCCTCCGTTTGGATGGCTCCAGTCTCGCGCCGGGTCTAAGATCAATCCAACAAATGTTTCTGATGGCAAACATCTCGGAGATTGATAAATGTCTACTTATCAGACTATCGATACCGAAGTGCTGCGCACCTTCGTCGCGATCGCCGACCAGGGTGGCTTTACCCGCGCCGGCGAGCTGGTTCATCGCACGCAGTCGGCGGTGAGCATGCAGATGAAACGGCTGGAAGAAGACGTGTTGCAGCGTCAGCTGTTCCAGCGTGACGGCCGGCAAGTACGGCTGACTGCCGAAGGCCAGGTGCTGCTGGGGTATGCGCGGCGCATCCTCAAGCTGCACAGCGAGGTGTTCAACACCTTGCGCGAACCGGACATGGTCGGCACGGTGCGCATCGGCACGCCGGACGATTACGTGATGCGCTTTTTGCCGGGGATCCTGCGGCGCTTCGCTCAGTCCTATCCGCTGATCCAGATCGAAGTGCACTGCGAATCTTCAAAACAATTGCTGATGCGTCAGGACCTCGACCTGTCGATCGTCACCCGCGAACCGGGTAGCGAAATCGGCCAGTTGTTGCGCAAGGAACGGTTCGTCTGGGCCGAGGCGCAGTGCTACAGCGCCCATGAGCAAACACCCTTGCCGCTGGCGATGTTCAACAGTGACTGCTTTTGCCGGATGTGGGCCTGCAACGCTCTGGATGCGGCGGGGCGCGATTACCGCGTGGCGTACAACAGCGACAGCCTGTCGGCGATCATGGCGGTGGTCAGCGCGGGCCTTGCGGTCACCGCGCAACTGGAAAGCCTGATCACTCAGGACATGCGCATCCTTGGTGAAGCCGAGGACCTGCCGTTATTGCCCGAGGCCAGCATCATGCTGGTGCGCAATCTGCACAACCCTTCGCCGATCACCGAATGCCTGGCCGAACATATCGTCGACGGCTTCAAACTTTAAAGGCGAGCATCACCGCGCATAACACCAGGAAACCGCAGAACAGAGCGCGAAGCAGGCGTTCGGGCATGGCGTGGGCGATCTTCACACCCCAACTGATGCTCAGCAGGCCGCCGACTGCCAGAGGTACGCCGATCGCCCAATGGACCTGATGGTGCACGGCGTAAGTGACCAGGGTGACGCCGGTGCTGGGCAGTGCCAGCGCCAGCGACAACCCTTGGGCAACCACCTGCGTGGTGCCGAACAGACTGGTCAGCACCGGCGTCGCCACCACCGCCCCGCCCACTCCGAACAACCCGCCCATGGTGCCGGAAGCGGCACCGAGCACGCCCAGCCATGGCCATGAATACTTCATTTGCGAAGACGCCGGCGTGCGGGCAGAGAACATGCGCACCAGGTTGTAAGTCGACAGCGCGACCAGAAAGGCGACGAAGCCGATGCGCATGGTTTGCGCATCGATGCCCACGGCCCAGATCGAGCCGAACCAGGCGAAACAGAAACCCATCGAAGCCAGAGGCAGGGCATGGCGCATTTCGATGCGATTGCGCTGGTGGTAGCGCCACAGCGCCAGCATGACGTTGGGCACCACCATGACAAGTGCCGTGCCTTGGGCGATTTGTTGATCCAGACCGAACAGTACGCCCAGCAGCGGGATGGCAATCAGACCGCCACCGATGCCGAAGATGCCGCCCAGGGTGCCCAGGGCCGCGCCGAAAACCAGATACATCAAAAACTCAATCACTGCGAGGTCCTCCAGATAGTGAGCTCATCGTACTCAGATGATTCTGGTGGGGAAACGCACAGCAGCGCACAATGGCTGTGCTCGACTCGCATAAGCAAAACGGCTTTTTATGAACCCTAATCAATTGACTGACCAGCTCGCTCTGTTCCTGGACGTTCTGGAAACCGGAAGTTTTTCTGCCGCCTCTCGTCGCCATCCGCTGACGCCCTCTGCGGTGGCGCGACGGATCGACAGCCTCGAAAGCGCCGTGGGCAGCCAGTTGTTCGTTCGCACAACCCACGCGGTTCGAGCGACGCCGGCCGGTTTGGCATTTGCCGAACGGGCCCGGCGGATCGTCGAGGAACTGCGGCTGGCGCGAGCAGAGGCGGTGTCCCTGAGCAGCGCACCCGAAGGTCTGATTCGGGTGGACGCCCCGGCAGCATTCGGTCGTCGCCATCTGGCTCCGGTAATCGCGGACTTTCTGGCGCTTTATCCAGGCCTTGATGTGCACCTGCATCTGATCGACAGCTTCGTCGATATGCAGGGCCTGAATCTGGGTAAAGTCGACCTGGTGCTGCGTACCGGTCAATTGGCCGATACTCGGCTGGTCGCTACCCCGCTGGCGAGCATGATGCGTATCGCCTGTGCCAGCCCGGACTATCTGCAACGCCGGGGCGTCCCCAGAGACCCGGTGCAACTCTGCGAACACGACGGCGTGGACTGGGAGGGTTTGGCACCGCAGTTCGCATGGCGCTTCGAGCTTGAAGGTCAGATGCAACTGCATCGACCTTCGCGCATACGCATGAGTGCCAACAATGCCGAGGCCCTGGTCTTCGGCGCGTTAACCGGTCTGGGCATCGCCCATTTGCCGACCTGGCTGGCCAGCGAATACCTGGTGCGTGGCGAGTTGTTGCCGCTGTTCTGCGAAAACGGCCTGCCCAAGCCGGAAAGCACCGGGATCTATGCCCTGCGTCTGGAACAACAACCCAATTCCCGCAGCCGCCTCTTGCTGGAATACCTGAAAACCCGCTTCAGCCCGATCCCGCCCTGGGATCTGGTACTGCAAACCCATCTGAATCGCCACTAGTCCGGAATTGTCTGGCGCATTAAAGATTTGACCGCTAGATTCATGACGATCATTGCTCAAGGCTTCGAAATGACCACCGAACGCGACACCCCGGATAACTGCGACGACCTGCTGCTGGACAACCAGGCCTGCTTCGCCCTGCATTCCACTTCACTGATGATGACCAAGGTCTACAAGCCCTTGTTGCAGGCGCTGGGCCTGACGTATCCACAGTACCTGGCGATGATGGTGCTGTGGGAACAGGATGGTTTGACCGTTGGAGAAATCAGCGCACGTCTGCTCACAGATCCCGGCTCGCTCACGCCCCTGCTCAAACGCCTGGAAGCCGAAGGTTTGCTCAGCCGTACCCGCAGCCGTGAAGACGAGCGCGTGGTGATCGTCGAACTTACCGATCAGGGTCGGGGTTTGCGAGACAAGGCCCGGAGCATTCCCCAGTGCATCCTCGGCGCCAGCGGCATGACGCTGGAGCGGCTGCAGAATCTGCAGGCGGAGCTGCAAGAGCTGCGTCGGCATTTGCAGGACAGCCTCTAACCCTCAGACATCCCCTCCCCTGTGGGAGCGAGCCTGCTCGCGATGGCGGTTTCACATTTAGCATCGATGCTGACTGACCCGCCGCATCGCGAGCAGGCTCGCTTGTATGTTTAGACTTGAAGGGGTGGGCGGGACTAAA
>NZ_JBSVXG010000318.1:0-4992 GCF_054070595.1 Pseudomonas sp. SDO55104_S430
GGAGCGAGGGAACCCTGAGCCTAAGCGAAGGGCCGTACGTCAGGGGATAAAAGCGTTTGGTTACTTTGCGCTCTTCAAAGTGACCCGCCGTAAGGGCGGAACCAATAGCGGCCGTGACCGCAAAAATGGATATGTACCCAAAAGCATCGCGAGCAGGCTCTCACAGGAGAAAACCCAAATCCCCCGGTCAAACCTCAATCAGATGTTTGAGCGGGTTATACCCGGACTTCAAAGTAGCAGCCACATCAAGAATCGCCTTCTCGATCCCATTCAAATGCATGCAGGTCAACTCAATCGCCGCACTCTGATTCCCCGCCTCGATGTACTCGATCAACCGCAAATGCTCATTGTCACGACACGCCTCATGACTGTCGTCATCCAGCGCCGCCGCATACAGCGAGGCCCGGGAAATCAGCTTCTGAAACCAATCCAGCAGCACCGGATTATTCAAGCTACGAGCCAGCTTGATGTGGAACTCGCCAAGCAAATGAATCAACCGCTCATGATCCCCACTCCGGTGCGCCTCATCCTCCAGCAATAAATGATCACGCAGGTCCTGGGTCACCGCAGTATCCCGGCGGCGGCACAGTTCGCTGACGATGCCGATCTCCACCAGACGCCGGGTTTCGAACAGCGAACGGATCTCCTCATCGCTGGGCAATGACACCGATGCACCTTTATTGGGCTCGGTCGTCACCAGACCATCGGCCTCCAATTGCTTGAGCGCGGCGCGAACCGACGTGCGGCTGACATTGAATAGTTCGGCCAAAGACGCCTCCCCCAACTTCATTCCGGGCCGCAACGAGCGCTTGCTGATGGCCTCGTAAACCCCTTGGTAGACGCGGTCGACCGTGGTTTCCAGTTTCTTCTCGCTCATTCGATGACTCCTTCAGCGCTATGCAATCGCCCCCTTGGCGCCAGTACAGCCATGAAAAAGGGGGTTGCATGAGCAGGTTAATCCGGGTATTTCTAAATTGCATCCAGATTTTGCATACAATAATTAGAGGAATGCACCATTATGGGTCATCCAGTTGCAATTGAAGTGCGTAACGTCTCCAAACGGTATTCCGACGATCCAGGCTTGGCGCCAGCCCTGGATAACGTCTCGGTGAACATTGCCGACAACGAGTTTTTCACCCTGCTCGGCCCCTCCGGCTGCGGCAAGACCACCCTGTTGCGCACCATCGCCGGCTTCGAGCACGTCAGCGACGGCGAAATCCGCCTGGCGGGCGAGCCGGTCAACGATCTGCCGCCGTTCAAGCGTCGGGTCAATACGGTGTTTCAGAGCTACGCACTGTTTCCACATATGAGTGTTGCGCAGAATATCGCCTTCGGCCTCGAGATGCAGGGTCTTGAACGCAAGCTGATCCCCCAGCGCGTCGACGAAATGCTGGCACTGGTGCAAATGCAGCACCTGGCCAGGCGCAAACCGGCTGAACTGTCCGGTGGCCAACAGCAACGGGTGGCTCTGGCACGGGCCCTGGCGCCGAAACCGAAAGTGCTGTTGCTCGATGAACCGCTATCGGCACTGGACCTCAAGCTGCGCAAGGAAATGCAGGTCGAACTCAAGCGCGTGCAGAAGGAGGCTGGGATCACCTTCATTTTCGTCACCCACGATCAGGAAGAAGCCCTGACCCTGTCCGATCGCATTGCCGTGATGTCCGCCGGCAAGATCCTGCAGATCGGCACTCCCAACGAGATTTACGAGCGGCCGCAGCATCAGTTCGTCGCCCAGTTCATCGGCGATATCAACTTCCTGCCCGGTCACCTCAAACGTGGCGAGCACAACGAAAACCTGTTCGTGCCCAGCGGCATGCCGGTGGAAATCCCCTGCCCGCCCCAGGGCATCGACGGCAAGGTGCAACTGGCTTTCCGCCCGGAGCGTTCGCAACTGGTGGACCCGACCCAGCCGCATCACTTGCGGGGGGTGATCGAGGCCGTGTTGTACGTCGGCACCGCGACCCTCTATCAGTGCCGTCTGAACAACGACATCAAGGTCATGCTGCGGGAAAACAACGAAGGTCTGAACCGCAATCGCGGCGTCGGCGATCGCGTGGCAGTCAACCTGCCGCCCCACGCCTGCCTGCTGATGGAGGCCTGAGATGAGCGTCAGCAGCACTTCCCCCGCCCTCAACCGGGCGCTGTTGCTCAGCCCGGTGGTTCTGACCCTGCTGGCCCTGATCGCCATTCCGCTGGGCATCATGGGCTACATCAGCCTGCTGCCGCGCAACGTTTACGGCGGCGTCGACTGGCAGGCCAACTGGCAATTGCAAAGCTACGTGCAGTTGTTTTTCCAGGAAGGTTTCGACGGTGAACTGGAACTGAACTGGGTCTACGCCCAGGCGTTGCTGCGTTCCGTGTTCCAGGCCGGCGGCACCACGGTGCTGTGTTTCCTGTTCGGCTTCCCGGTCGCATTGTGGATGTCGAGCCTGACCCCACGCCGGCGCAACCTTATGGTGCTGCTGATCACCATTCCGTTCTGGACCAACCTGCTCATCCGCAACTACGCCTGGCTGATCATCCTGCGCGAGCATGGCTGGGTCGCCCAGAGCCTCAACGCGCTGTTCCCGTCCGCCGGTGGCATCACCCTGCTCTACAACGACTTCGCGGTCAGCGTCGGGCTGGTCTACAGCTTCCTGCCGTTCATGATTTTGCCGATCTACTCGACCCTGGAAAAACTCGACTGGCGTCTGGTGGAAGCCGCCTACGACCTGGGCGCCAACCGCTGGCACGCCCTGCGGCGGATCATCCTGCCGCTGTCGATGCCGGGGGTGATCGCAGGCTCTCTGCTGGTGTTCGTGCCGAGCCTGGGCGCGTTCATCACCCCGGCGATTCTCGGCGGTGGCAAGACCCTGATGATCGGCAACCTGATCCAGCAGCAATTCGGCACCGCGCGCAACTGGCCGCTGGGCAGTTCGCTGTCGTTCCTGTTGCTGGGGATTCTGCTGCTGTCCCTGGTGCTCTACGCGCTCTATAGCCGCAGCGCCGCCAAAACTCTTCGTCGGGGAGCCACCGCATGATCGCCCTGCACCTGAAAAAACTGCCGATGACCCGGGAAGTCAGCCTGCTGATCCTGGCCTATCTGTACCTGCCGATCTTCGTGCTGATCGCCTACAGCTTCAACGCCAACCGCTCGGCGACGGTGTGGACCGAGTTCTCGTTCGCCTGGTACGGGCGGATCCTGGCAAACCCGTCGATCCAGACGGCGGCGCTGAACTCGATCATTGTCGCCAGCATCGCCACGGTCTGCGCCACCGCCATTGCGCTGCTCGCGGCACTGGCGACCTACCGGCCGTTCTACGGGCAGAAGATGGTCGAAGGCGGGATCAACCTGCCGCTGATCCTGCCGGAGATCGTCACGGCGGTGGCCACCCTGCTGCTGTTCATGGCGCTGGGAATCAAGCTGGGTCTGCTGACGGTGATCGTTGCCCACATCGGCTTCTGCATTCCGTTCGCCTACCTGCCGATCCGCGCGCGGCTCAACGATCTGGACAAGAGCCTTCTGGAAGCGGCGAACGATCTGTACGCCAACCCCTGGCAGGTGTTTCGCCGGGTGACGCTGCCGCTGCTGTGGCCGGCAGTGCTGTCCGGGTCAGTGCTGGCGTTCGTGGTCAGCCTCGACGATTTCATCATGACCTTCTTCGTCGCCGGTCCCGGTTCCACGACCCTGCCGGTGTACATCTTCTCGGCCATCAAGGCTGGCGTGACGCCGGAGATCAACGCGATCTCGACCCTGATGCTGGTGATTTCCATCGTGCTGGTAGTGCTGGCCTTCTGGCTGGGACAGCGCGGCAAACAACAATGAGCCCGGAGACTTGTTTGATGAGCAAAAAAGTGAAAAGCCCCCGTTTCGCCGCTGCACGTTTCGCCGTTGCCAGTCTGGCCTTGAGCTGCTTCACCGCGTTCAGCGCCCAGGCCGCCGAGCCCAAGGAGCTGTTCTTCTACAACTGGACCGACTACTACCCGGTCGACCTGCTGGCCAAGTTCGAAAAGGAGACCGGGATCAAGGTCACCAT
This sequence comes from Pseudomonas sp. SDO55104_S430, assembly GCF_054070595.1. Classification (NCBI taxonomy): domain Bacteria; kingdom Pseudomonadati; phylum Pseudomonadota; class Gammaproteobacteria; order Pseudomonadales; family Pseudomonadaceae; genus Pseudomonas; species Pseudomonas sp. SDO55104_S430. The sequence continues at coordinate 4,017 of NZ_JBSVXG010000318.1, forward strand.
GGACGGCTACGACAGCAACGAGACCCTGCTGGCCAAGCTGCAGGCCGGTGGTGCGGCCTATGACGTGATCGTGCCGTCGCAGTCGATCATGCGCACCCTGATCAACCAGAACCTGCTGCTGGAAATCGACACGCCGACCCTGCCCAACTTCCAGTACGTGAAGCCTGCGTTCCGCGACCCGGCTTTCGACCCGGGCCGCAAGTTCTCGGCGCCGTACCTGTGGGGCACCACCGGCTTTTCCTATGACAGCGCCCGGGTGCCTGGCGGCAAGCTGGACGACTCGTGGAAAGAATTCTTCGAACCGCGCAAGGAACTGCAAGGTCAGCTCGCCGCGCTCGATACTTCCAGCAGCGTGATCAATGCCGCCAGCCATTACCTGGATGTCGACGAGTGCACGGAAAACCCGCAGGACGCCAAGCGCATCCTTGAGCTGCTGCAAAAACAGAAACCCTTCCTGAAGATGTACAGCTCGGACAACACGGTCGATCGCATGGCCTCGGGCGAGGTGATCATGATGCAGAACTGGAACGGTTCCACGGCGCGGGCGACCTTGCAGAAGAACACCATCAAGTACGTGTATCCGAAGGAAGGCCTGGCGATGTTCCAGGACAACTTCGCCGTGCCGAAAAGCGCGCCGCACCCCGAAAACGCCAAGGTCTTCATCGATTGGATGATGAAGCCGGAAAACGCCGCCGCGGTGTCCAACGCTATCGCCTACGCCAACGGAATCCAGAGCGACAAGCTGATCGATGCCAAGTGGCGCGTGATGGACGCCATCAACATGCCCGACGAATTCGCCTCGCGCCTGCGCCCCGAGAAAGAGTGCAGCAACAAGGCGCGGGAACTGCAGGACCGGATTTGGGCGAAGCTCAAGGGCTAATTAATCGGCTATAGACCGAGTCGCGGCCTTCGCGAGCAAGCCCGCTCCCACAGGGATTGGTGCTGATCACAAAACTTGTGAACTCCCCGCCCCCCC
>NZ_JBSVXG010000319.1:0-4977 GCF_054070595.1 Pseudomonas sp. SDO55104_S430
AGCGGTGGGTCAGCAACATCATTGTTGACTGACACTCCCTCTTCGCGAGCAAGCCCGCTCCCACAGGTTTTTGGGTATGTTTCAGCGGGTTAATCGGCAAGCCTTTAGCGGCGTTGTCTCACATCCCCGCCAGCGCTCCTGTGATTAACTGGTTTCGCACAACCAAACAGGAGTTTGCCTGCTCATGGAATTGAGAATCGATCGACAGGCCATGGTGCCGGTCGTACAGCAAATCGTCGACGCGCTGGTCTGCGGAATCCGTTGCAATCAATTGACCCGCGGTGCGCGTTTGCCTTCGGTGCGGAAAATCGCCCGGGCCAACTTGCTCAACGAGTCCTGTGTCGACCAGGCCTGCGAGCGCCTGGTCGCGCAAGGGCTGCTGGAGTCGCGTCATCGTGGTGGCTACATCGTGGCGGCGGCGAATGCGATGGGTGACGCCGAATCAGAACTTGTGCGAGTTGCAGCTGGGAGCAGGCAGCCTGCCCGAAAGCTGGCGCGAGCCGGACGACCTGGCTTACGCGATCCGCGAGGTCAGTCGCACCGACATGGCCGGCCTGTTCAACTACAGCTCGGCACTGGGCCTTCCCCGGCTGCGGCAACAGATTCTGAAGAGCCTGAAACCGCTGGACATCAGGGTCGAAGACAGCCGGATCCTGACCACCGCCGGGGCCAGTCAGGGGCTCGATCTGATTGTGCGGACCCTGTTCAAACCGGGCGACTGCGTCGTGGTGGAAAGCCCCGGTTATCCCGTGTTGTTCGAACTGCTCAGACTGCATGGCGTCAGCATGCTGGAGGTGCCGCGCACTCCGTTCGGGCCGGATGTCGCCGCTCTGCAAGCCGGGTTCGAGACGCATCGGCCTCGTGGATTCTTCATCAACAGTTTTCATCACAATCCCACCGGTAGCAGCCTGTCGCCGGAGGTGGCAAAACGCATTCTGGAACTGGCCAGAGCGCATGACGTACAAATAATCGAAGACGACGTCTATGCCGACCTGCACGGCGCTCCCGGCAAGCGCCTCGCCGCGCTGGATGACCGCGTGATCTACGTCGGCAGCTATTCCAAGACCCTCAGCAGCGCCTTGCGTGTCGGCTTTGTCGTGGCCACCGCCCGGACGATCGAGCGACTGGCCGAGGTCAAGAGGATCAGCAGCATGGGCGCTTCGGCCTTCAGTGAATCGGTGCTCGCCTGCCTGCTGGCCAATGGCGCCTACCGCAATTTGGTGCAACGCCAGCGGCATCGCCTGAATCGCGACAGATCGGCACTGTTGCAGCTGCTCGAAGACGCCGAGTGGGAGGTGTTCGGCAAACCGGTCGGCGGTTTGTTTGTCTGGGCGCGACCGCGCATGACGGACTACGCTCAGGTGCGGGCGCAGGCCCGGCGTTTCGGCCTTATGTTGTCATCGTCCACAGCCTTCAGTCCCGGCGGTGCGGTCAATGGCTGGCAGCGCATCAATGTCGCCTGGGCGGGTGATCCTCGCGCCCGGGCATTTTTTCAGGCCACCACTCCGGATCGACCTCAAGCGTTCTGAAAACGACGCGGGCGTAGCTTTTTGCCATTATTCCGGCGCCAGAGTCTTGTGTTGCTCAAGGGCCGTTGCGAATCTGCGTTTATCAATTATGGCGGAGGACCTGGTCCAATGATTTCGGCCGTGCAAGGACGTTTTGCCAACCTGGGTATGGCAAAAAAAATGGGTGTCGGGTTCGTGCTGGTGCTGCTGTTGACCGCCCTGGTGGCGGCCATCGGTGTCTGGTCTTTGCAAGCCATCAGCCAGCGCTTCGACGGGCTCAAGCAGATGTCGTCGCTCAACAGCGAGCTGCTCAAGGTGCGTCTGCTGGAGCAGGAATATGCCTTGCACGGCAACCCGAAAACCGTCGACGCCTTGCACGAAGGGGTCGATGGCCTGATTGCAGTGGCCGATCAGCTCAAGGCGGACTCCGCGGCCAACGTGCCGGTGATGAACGATGTCCAGCAGTCACTCGGCGCCTACCGCAAGGCATTCGACGAGTTTGTCTCGCTCAGCCAGGCCAAGGATCTGGCGCTGGAAATGGCCAGTTGGTCGGTCTCGAGCGTGGCCAACAATCTGGACGTTTTGCAGTCCGGGTTGGCCGATGACGGGACTTACACGCTCAAGGATTCAAAGGGCGAAGACGGTTCGCAGTTCATCGAGCAGGCCAGTCAGGTCAGCCAGGTGTCGCGATTGATGCTGCAGGCGATGAACGAAGCACGGGTGCGCCTGGACCAGAGCCGCAAGGGCGATGACAGCGCGGGGCAGGGCAAGATCGAACAGGCCAGCCAGGCATTGGCCCAGGCCGAGCAGCTGAAAACCTCGGTCAAGGACGAGGGTTACCAGACCGTCCTCAATGAAGTGATCGGCCACATCGCCAGTTTCAGTGACAAGCTGACCGAGTACACCGGCTTGCTGGAACAGGAAAAGACCGTCTACCAGCAACTGCATCAACGCGCATCCCAGGTGATGGAGCGGGTCGACCAGGCCTATGTCGCCGAAGACCAGTCGATGCAGGCGGAGCTGAAAAAGAACTCCCTGATGATCATCGGTTCGTCCGCGTTGGCGTTGCTGGTCGGGCTGATTGCGGCCTGGGTGATCACCCGTCTGATCGTCGGGCCGCTGCGCAGCGTGATTCGCGTGGCGCAGCAGATTGCCTCGGGGGATCTGAGTGGCACGGTCGAGGTGAATCGTCGGGACGAGATCGGCCAGTTGATGCAGGCCATGCAGCAGATGGGCGCGGGGCTTGCCCATATCGTCAGCGGTTTGCAGGCCGGCATCGAGCAATTGGCCACGTCGGCGCAGTCGCTGTCGGCGGTGACTGAACAGACCAACCTCGAAGTCAGCAGCCAGAAGGAAGAAACCGAACAGGTCGCCACTGCAATGAACCAGATGACCGCCACCGTGCATGATGTCGCGCGTAACGCCGAGGAGGCGGCCGTGGCGGCGCAGACGGCTGACGGCAAGGTGGAAAGTGGTCAGGTTGTGGTGCGCCAGAGCATGGCGCGGATCGAAAAGCTGGCGGACTCGGCCAGCTCGGCCAGCTCCAGCATCGAAAGCCTCAGCGCGGAAATCCAGAACATCGGCACGGTGCTCGGCGTGATCAAGAGCGTGGCCGAACAGACCAACCTGCTGGCGCTCAACGCGGCCATCGAAGCGGCCCGTGCCGGCGAGCAGGGCAGGGGCTTCGCGGTGGTGGCCGATGAAGTCCGGGCGTTGGCCAAGCGCACCCAGCAATCGACCGAAGAAATCGAACGTCTAGTCAGCGCCCTGCGCTCGGCGGCGCAGACTTCGGTGCAGCAGATCCAGAGCAGCGGCGACCTGGTGAAACTGGCGGTCAGCGATGCCCTGCAAACCGAAAGCGCGCTGGGGAGCATTGCGTCGGCGGTGTCGTTGATTCAACAGATGAACCAGCAGATTGCCGCAGCAGCGGAAGAGCAGAGCTCTGTGGCCGAGGAGATCAATCGCAGTGTCACGAGTATTCGCGCGAGCGCGGATCAGTCTTCACTGGCGATGCAGGGCAATGCGGCATCGAGTATCGAGCTGGCGCAACTGGGGGTTGAATTGAAAGGCATGGTAGGACATTTCAAACTCTGAAACCCCCTGTAGGAGCGAGCTTGCTCGCGATGGTCGTCAACGATAACGCTGGGAACCTGACACCCAGCGGCGCTCTTCAGATCATCGCGAGCATGCTCGCTCCTACAGGGGAGTCAGCAAGATGCAGAAAACAAAATGCCCCGGCTCTTTCGATACGGGGCATTTTTTTTCATCGAATGATCAGTCGTAGATCACCCGCTTCTTCCAATCCGCATCCGCCTCGACGTCCTTGAGACCCTCGGTCAACTGATTCACATCACCTTCCACCGGTGCGATGCGATCCATGACCTGATCGTTCGCGCGAACCAGCAGTCTCTCCAGATACTCCAGTTGTTCAGCATAGGCCTGCGGCTCCTGCTGCTTGCGCAGGTACTGCACGCCACGCTCGAACGCCAGGCGCGCCTGGCCAGGCTGATTCTGTTGCAGGGCCTGCTGGCCGAGGTTGTTGAAGAACTCGATGTGCAGCAGCACCAGAATGTGGCGCACTTCGCGAATCCAGCGCTTGGCTTCGTTCGGAGGAAGAAAACCGTCATGGGCCGCGCGGGTGATCTGGCCGTGCAGGGCTTCGAGCAGGAAGCGCACGTCCTTGGCCTTGGCTTCGGTCTGGATCGGGGCCGGCGGGTTGTTGACCGGAATCGATTCGCCCTGGCCCACCAGCGCTTCAAGCTCTGCAATGCGTGCCTTGAGGTTGGCGCTGGTCTTTTCCAGGCTCAGCAGGCGTTGGCAGACATTCAATTCCAGGCGAGCCAGCAGCAACTTCAGCGCCGGTGTCATCAACTGGCCGGGGAACGTTTCGGTGAGTTCGCCACAACGACGCAGGCGATCATTGAGTTCAACCTTGGTACGGGCCCTTTCTACCTTATTGTTCTCCACCACATGGTTGATGTAGCCAATGGCGATCAAGAGTGCGATCCCGGCTACGACGAGCAGGGTGATCATGAGTGGTGTCACCGGTAAGACCTCTTCTATTAGGTACGCGTGCGAGTGTATTGGCTTGCCATATAGGCGTCTGGCGCCACCCGACGAGCTGGATCAATGGGGTTACGCCTGTATCGACCGTAGACCTGCTTTTTGAATGCTGGCACATACTTGGCAAGTTGCCATCATTCATGGTCGTCGACTATAGCGCCTTGGCGGGTGTCAGAATATAGGCGCCAAACACCGGTCGACGGAAAAACCGGATCGGGGCTGAAAAGCGGGTCCAAGTCATTGATTTAAAAAAATTTATAACAGGGGGTTGACGACCCTTCAAACCATCCATAGAATGCGCGCCACTTGCAGCGTAAAGCACACAGCGAAACGAAGCAGGGAGTGAATGTTGTAGCGTGTCCCCTTCGTCTAGTGGCCTAGGACACCGCCCTTTCACGGCGGTAAC
>NZ_JBSVXG010000320.1:0-4927 GCF_054070595.1 Pseudomonas sp. SDO55104_S430
GACACAGAAGCTGACTGACCCGACGCCTTCGCGAGCAAGCCCGCTCCGACAGGGTTCCTCTGTGTCTGGACGAATTTCATTGAGCAGGTTCCCATGACCCCCATGCCCGCCCCTCTGCGCTGGCTCCACTCCCTCGAATGGCGCCGGGGTTTCTTTGACTGGGCACGCAGCGATGGCGTGACCTGGGTGTATATCTTCAAGGTGCTGATCGCCGCGTTCCTGACGCTCTGGCTGGCCATGCGCCTGGAATTGCCGCAGCCTCGCACGGCGATGATCACCGTGTTCATCGTCATGCAGCCGCAATCCGGCCAGGTGTTCGCCAAGAGCTTCTATCGCTTCCTCGGCACCCTGGCAGGGTCGGCGGTGATGGTGGCGCTGATGGCTCTGTTCGCGCAGAACACCGAACTGTTCCTCGGCGCGTTGGCGATCTGGGTCGGTGTCTGCTCGGCGGGGGCTGCGCGCAGTCGCAACTTCCGCGCCTACGGTTTTGTGCTGGCCGGTTACACCGCGGCGATGGTCGGATTGCCGGCCCTGGCCCATCCCGACGGCGCCTTCATGATGGCGGTGTGGCGGGTGCTGGAAATCTCCCTGGGGATTCTCTGCTCGACCCTGGTCAGCGCTGCGATCCTGCCGCAAACCTCCAGCGCCGCCATGCGCAATGCCTTGTACCAACGCTTCGGCGTATTCGCCCTGTTCGTCACCGATGGCTTGCGCGGGCGCAGCAAACAGGAGGCGTTCGAGGCCGGCAACGTGCGCTTCATCGCCGAAGCGGTGGGCCTGGAAAGCCTGCGCAGCGTTACCGTGTTCGAAGACCCGCACATGCGTCGGCGCAACGGTCGACTCAGTCGGCTGAACAGCGAATTCATGGGCATCAGCACCCGTTTCAATGCCCTGCATCAATTGCTCGAACGCCTGCGCGGCAGTTGCAGCGAGCAAGCGGCCGCAGCGATCAAACCGGGGCTGCAGGACCTGGCCGAAGTGCTCGACGGCTTCAGCGGTCGCGCCCTGACCAGCGCCGATGCGGCACGTCTGGTCACCGCCTTGACCGCCTACAAGGAAGGCTTGCCGGCACGGGTGCGCAGCCTGCGCGCGACCTTCCAGGCGAGTCAGCCGAGCGAGGCCGAATTGCTGGATTTCCACACCGCCTACGAACTGCTTTATCGCTTCGTCGACGACTTGCACAGTTATGCACAGACCCACGCTTCCCTGGCCGATCACAGCCACGAGCGCGAGCAATGGGACGAGCCTTTCACCCCGCAGACCAACTGGCTGGCGGCTGCGGCTTCGGGCATTCGCGCGTCGTTTATTCTGCTGGTGCTGGGCAGTTATTGGGTGGCCACCGCCTGGCCGAGCGGGGCGACCATGACCCTGGTGGCCGCCGCTACCGTCGGCCTGTCCGCCGCCACGCCGAACCCGAAACGCATGGCTTTCCAGATGGCCTGCGGCACCTTCCTCGGGGCGCTGATCGGTTTCGCCGAGATGTTTTTCATCTTCCCGCACATCGATGGTTTCCCCTTGCTGTGCGTGATGCTGGCACCGGTATTCGTGCTCGGCGCTTTCCTCTCCTCGCGGCCGCAATACGCCGGGGTCGGGGTGGGCTTGCTGATCTTCTTCAGCATCGGTTCGGTGCCGGACAACCTGACCATCTACAACCCTTACACCTTCATCAACGACTACATCGCCATGGTGATCGGCATGCTGGTGTGCGCGGCGGCGGGGGCGATCATCCTGCCGCCCAACAGTCGCTGGTTGTGGCGTCGGCTCGAACAGGATCTGCGCGGCCAGGTGGTGTACGCCATCAGCGGCAAGCTCAAGGGCCTGGCGTCGAGTTTCGAAAGCCGCACCCGCGATCTTGTCCACCAGGCCTATGGCTTCGCGGCGGGGCAGCCGCAAGTGCAGCGCAATCTGCTGCGCTGGATGTTCGTGGTGCTCGAAGTCGGTCACGCGATCATCGAGTTGCGCAAGGAACAGGCGACGTTGCCGGTGCACCCGGCCTATGCCGAAACCCAGCCGTGGCGCCAGTCGATCCGCGTCATGGGCCGCGCGCTGGTGCGGCTGTTCCTGCAACCGGGACAGAGCAATCTGGAGCGTGCACTGGTGGCGGTCGATCATGCGATCAGTCGCGTGCAGGCCACCGACGAACCCTTCGCCCCGCACTTCGATACCTCGGCGTTGCGCCGGGTGAAAAGCTACCTGCACTTCATCCGCACTTCGCTGCTGGACCCGCAATCGCCACTGTCGCAATACGCCCGGGCAGCCCAGCCCCAAGGACTCGAACATGCCCCGTGAAATCGCCTTCCACGGCGTGTACATGCCGACCATGACCCTGATGTTTCTGATTGCCGCGGCGCTGGCCTGGGGGCTGGACCGGTTTTTTTCAGGTCTCGATCTGTACCGCTTCTTCTGGCACCCGGCGCTGCTGCGCCTGAGTCTGTTTACCTGTCTGTTCGGCGCCATGGCGCTGACTGTCTACCCTTGAGAACGCCCTGATGAAAAAGCTTTTCAGCCTGCTTGCGACCCTGCTGGTACTGGCCCTGGCGATATGGATCGGCCGGAACCTGTGGGTGCATTACATGCAAACGCCGTGGACCCGCGACGGGCGCGTGCGCGCCGACATCATCAACGTGGCCGCCGATGTCACCGGCGAAGTGGTGAACGTGCCGGTGCGTGACAACCAGCTGGTGAAGAAGGGCGACCTGCTGATGCAGATCGATCCCGAGCACTATCGCCTGGCGGTCAAGCAGGCGCAGTCGCTGGTGGCGTCGCGCAAGGCGACCTGGGAGATGCGCAAGGTCAACGCCCATCGCCGTGCGGACCTGGACAACCTGGTGATCTCCAGGGAGAACCGCGACGACGCCAGCAACATCGCCGACTCCGCGCTGGCCGACTATCAGCAGGCCCAGGCGCAACTGGAAGCAGCCGAGCTCAACCTCAAGCGCACCGAGGTCCGGGCGGCGGTGGACGGTTACGTCACCAACCTGAACGTCCATCGCGGCGACTACGCGCGCATCGGCGAAGCGAAAATGGCCGTGGTCGACATGAACTCGTTCTGGGTCTACGGCTTTTTCGAAGAGACCAAGTTGCCTCATGTGCGAGTTGGCGATAAGGCCGATATGCAGCTGATGAGTGGCGAAGTGCTGAAGGGCCATGTGGAGAGCATTTCCCGGGGCATCTACGACCGCGACAACCCGGAAAGCCGCGAGCTGATCGCCGACGTCAACCCGACCTTCAATTGGGTGCGCCTGGCGCAGCGGGTGCCGGTGCGGATCCACATCGATGAAGTGCCGGAAGGTGTGCTGTTGGCGGCGGGGATTACCTGCACAGTAGTCGTGAACCCAACATGAATTCTGTAGGAGCGAGCTTGCTCGCGATGAACGCAAAGACACCGCGGGGCATCAGATTTCCCGCGTTATCGTTGACGACCATCGCGAGCATGCTCGCTCCTACAGGGGGACAGCGTTACAGCTGCCCACGCAACCCGAACCGCTTCATCAACGTCGATTCCAGCAACCCCTTGGGCAACAAGGTCGCCAGCAGCGGCAACGCGCGGCTGCCGTTGCCCAGGCGAATCAACCTCGGTGGTTTGCTCTGCTGCACAGCCTTGAGCAACCCGGCAGCAAACTCGCTGGCCGGCGTCGGCTTGTCCTGAGACGCTCTGGCCCGCGCGCGAATGCCTTCACGCAGCGGAAACCACGGCGATTGTTCGCTGATCAATTGCTCGGCTTCGTGACCTGCATTCTTGGCAAAACTGGAGGCAATGGCGCCGGGCTGCACTTCCATGACCCGCACGCCGAACGGCGCCAGTTCCATGCGCAACGCATCGCTCAAGGCATGCACGGCGGCCTTGGATGCGCAGTAGGCGCCGGCGAACGGCGTGACCAGCACGCCGGACACGCTGCCGACGTTGACCACGATCCCCTTGGCCCGGCGCAACACCGGGAACAGCGCGCGGGTCACGCCGACGATGGCGAACACATTGGTCTCGAACTGACGCTGCATCGCCTGCACACCGCCATCGAGCAACGGCCCCATGGCGCCGTAACCGGCGTTGTTGATCAGCACATCGAGGCCGCCATGTTGCTGGTTGATCCGCTCGCTCAATTGCTCGAGGGCCTGGCCATCGTTGACGTCCAGTTGCACGGCGGTGAAACCGGCGGCGGCCAGCATCGCCACGTCTTCAGGCTTGCGGGCGGTGGCCCAGACTTTGTAGCCGGCGACCTGGAAGGCATCGGCCAGGGCGCGGCCGATGCCGCTGGAACAGCCTGTAATCAACGCAACGGGCATGGCGCGGTCCTTGTGCAATCAGAAGGGAAAAGGGATCAGTCGGAGAAGCTGCCTTGCAAACGCTCGGCGCGAAACTCCAGGGTTTCCGCACGGTAGCCGGCGCGCAGCGGTGGCAGCGGCAGGCAGTCGTCCCAGCTATCACCGGCCTGCAATTCGCCGGGGCCGCGGTAGCGTGGGGCGGTGTATTGGTTATCGGCCAGGTTGACCGTGTCGCCCGGCGCGTAGGCAGCGACCCGCCAGCGCAACTCGGTCAGCGGTACGTCGTTGCCGTTTTTCATGGTGAGTTTCAGCGGACGGTCGGCGGGGCATTGTTGCGGCGCGTAGCTGATGCGCAGCTCCAGGCGTTGCAGTTGCTTGAGTTCGCGGTGATCCATCCAGACCACCCAGGTGGCGACCAGGCCCAGGCCGATGGCGGCCGCCAGGGCCTTGGCCGGATAGCGCAGCAACAGGATCACCCAGGTGATGACCAGCAGGATGCCGATGAGCATGACGCACAGACCTCGGGGGAGAAGAAGGCCATCCTACCTAAGGGTGGGTGGGGTTGGCGATGGGCTGGTTTTTTGTGGTGGATGTGAGGGCCTCATCGCGGGCAAGCCCGCTCCCACAAGGATCTGCGGTGTGAATGCAATCCATGTCCCCCAAC
>NZ_JBSVXG010000321.1:0-4916 GCF_054070595.1 Pseudomonas sp. SDO55104_S430
GGCGTCGTGTCAGCTGCATTGATGTCGAATGACACACCGCTTTCGCGAGCAAGCCCGCTCCCACATTTGGATCTATGGGGTTCTTCAGATCGATGCAGCCGCTTTAGCCGACACCGCCGAACCACTCTCCACCGGACTCTGCGCCTTGCATGCCTGACTCAAGGTCAGCGACTTGGTCTCCGGCGCCCAGGCCCAGGACAGCAGCGCACCGATCGCCAGGATCGCCGCGAGGATGCCCATGGTCGGGCTCAGACCGATGCCCGCCACGCTCACCGGCAGCAGGAAGGTGCTGACAGCCGAACCCAGGCGGCTCACCGCCGTAGCCAGGCCAATGCCGCTGGCGCGAACTTCGGTCGGGAAGCTCTCGGCCGGGAACACGCCCACCAGGTTACTCACCGCCGACAGCACCAGGGTGAACAGGCCGAACACCAGCACCATCAGCGCCGCAGCACTGCTCGGCAATACCGCCAGCAGGAACAGGGCGATGGCGAGGATGATGAACGAGTTGATCAGGAACCCACGACGGGTGAACTTGATGGTGCACCAGATGCCGATCAGCGCGCCGAGGATCAGCAGCATGTTGAGCATCAGCTCCGTGCCGAAGCCTTCGGCCAGACCCATCTTCTGCAGAATCGACGGCAGGAAGGTGTAGATGGCGAAGTACGGCATCACGATGCAGACGAAGAACAGGCAGTTGAACGCGGTGCGCTTACGGTACTCGGGACTGAACAGCACGGCGTAGCCGGAGCGGGTTTCGGTGGAGCGGGTTTCGTCCAGCTCGACGTGCTCGCCCAGGAACTTCTTGACGATGGCACGGGCCTCCGCGACGCGTCCCTGATTGACCAGCCAGCGCGGCGATTCCGGAGTGCCGATACGGGCAATCAGAATCAGCGCAGCCGGGATCGCCGACGAAGCCAGCATCCAGCGCCAGGCATCGTCGCCCAGGCTGAGCATGGCGGTGCCGACGAAGGTCGCGGCGACGTAACCGAAGGTCCAGATCACGCTGAAGGAACCGAGCAGCACCCCCCGGTGCTTCTTCGGCGCGAACTCGGCGAGCATGGCGTGGCCGACACTGAAGTCACCGCCCAGGCCGATGCCGATCAGCACCCTGCACAAGAACAGGGCCATCGCCGATTCGACGTAGAACTGCATCACCGAGGCAATGGTGATCAGCACGAAGCTGACGAGGAAGATTTTCTGCCGGCCGACCTTGTCGGAAATCCAGCCGAAGAACAGGCTGCCGAGGAACAGGCCGATCAATGCCGAAGCGCCGATCAGGCCCTGCCAGAATGCATCGAGCTGCATCTGCGGGCTCAGCAGAGTGAAAGCGATACCGATCAGGCCCAGGATATAGCCGTCGGTGAAGTGGGCGCCGAAGGTCAGGCCGGCGATTTTGATGTGGAAACGGCCGATGGGCAGGTCGTCGATTTTTACCGGTTGTACGGACATGTAAGTCTCCAATTTTTGTTATTGACGGAGAAATGAAACCGAGTAAATCCCTGTAGGAGCGAGCATGCTCGCGATGGACTCCAGAACACCGCTGGGCATCAGATGCCCCGCGTTATCGTTGACGACCATCGCGAGCGTGCTCGCTCCTACAGGGGGTGGGTGAGCTTAGAGGCCACCCATCAACAGGTATTTGATTTCCAGGTAGTCATCCAGACCGTACTTGGAGCCTTCGCGACCGAGGCCCGATTCCTTGATGCCGCCGAAGGGCGCCACTTCCGTGGAAATAATCCCTTCGTTGATGCCGACCATGCCCGCTTCCAGGCCTTCGGCCATGCGCCAGACGCGGCCGATGTCGCGGCTGTAGAAGTAGGCCGACAAGCCGTACGGCGTGTCGTTGGCGCGTTGCAGCACTTCGGCTTCGTCCTTGAAACGGAAGCACGCCGCCACCGGGCCGAAGGTTTCGTCCTGGGCGATCAGCATGTCGCTGCTGGCTTCGGCGAGAATCGTCGGCTCGTAGAAAGTACCGCCCAAAGCGTGACGGCGACCGCCGCACAGGACCTTGGCGCCCTTCCCTACCGCGTCGCTGACGTGGGACTCGACCTTGGCCAACGCGGCTGCGTTGATCAGCGGGCCCTGCTCGGTTTCGCCTTCCAGGGCATTGCCGACGCGCATGGCCGCAACCGCTTCGGCGAGCTTGCCAGTGAAGGCTTCGTACACGCCGTCCTGGATGAAGAAGCGATTCACGCAGACGCAGGTCTGGCCGGTGTTGCGGAATTTCGAGGCCATCGCGCCTTTGACGGCGGCGTCGATGTCGGCGTCGTCGAAGACAATGAACGGCGCGTTGCCCCCCAGTTCCAGCGAGATCTTTTTCAGCGTGTCGGCCGCCTGACGCATCAGCAATTTGCCGGTGCGCGTGGAACCGGTGAACGACAGCTTGCGCACGATGCCGGACGCTTGCAGCGCGCCGCCGATCGCCACCGCGTCACCGGAGACCACGTTGAACACACCGGCCGGAATGCCGGCCTGCTCGGCCAGCACCGCCAGGGCGAAGGCCGACAGCGGGGTTTCTTCCGACGGTTTGAGAATCATCGTGCAACCGGCCGCCAGTGCCGGGCCGACCTTGCGGGTGACCATGGCCAGCGGGAAATTCCACGGCGTAATCGCCGCGACCACACCGATGGCTTCCTTGACCACGACGATGCGCGCATCGGCCTTGTGGCTCGGGATCACGTCGCCATAGGCGCGCTTGGCTTCTTCGGCGAACCACTCCAGAAAGCTGGCGGCATAGACCACTTCGCCCATGGCTTCGGCCAGCGGCTTGCCCTGCTCGCGGCTGAGCAAGGTGGCCAGGTCCTTCTGGTTGCTCAGCATCAGCTCGCCCCAGCGCTTGATGCGCTGGCTGCGTTCCTTGGCGGTCAGCTTGCGCCAGGCCGGCAAGGCACGGTTGGCGGCTTCGATCGCCAGATTGGTTTCTTCGGCGCCGGCCTTTTGCACGTCGGCAATCAGCTCACCGGTGGCCGGGTTAAGCACCGGGTACGTCGCCCCGTTGCTGCCAGACCATTGTCCATCGATGAAATTGCCGTGACGGATCAAATCGCTCATGCCACCGCCTCGGTCAGGTTGAAACGCTCGGTGCCCGGACGGGCCGAACGCAGGATGCGTTTGCCGGCGGTGTAATCGTTGATCACGTCGCACGGGGTGTAGTTGCGCTCCAGTTCGTACAGTTCTTCGGCGTCGAATTTGGTTTCCAGAGCCGCCAGGGCGCTGTCGAACTGCTCGGTGGTGTCGGCGCCGACCAGCATGCAATCCACGCCAGGATGATTGGCGACCCAGGCCTGGGCGATCTGCGCGTTGGAGACGCCACGGGCACGGGCCACGCGCTGCACCGAACGGGCGATTTCGAACGAGGCTTCGTCGCTGTACATCTGCTGGGTGAAGAAGTCGGTCTGGTTGCGGGTCGACTGCACGTCACCGGTCAGCAGGCCACGGGCCAGTGGACTGAACACCGAAACACCGAGGCCCTGATCGCGGCAGAACGGGATCATTTCGCGTTCTTCTTCGCGGTAGGCGCAGTTCAGTTGCAGCTGCATGTTGATCGGTTTGACCCAACCATTGCGCTCGCAGGCCATGAGGATCTTCGCCAGTTGGCCGGTGAGCATGGTCGACACGCCGATGTAGCGGGCCTTGCCGGAACGCACGATGTCGTTCATCGCGCTCATGGTCTCTTCGACCGGCGTGTTCACGTCGAAGTAATGCAGCATGAAGACGTCGACGTAATCCATGTCCAGGCGTTTGAGCGAGGCGTCGATGCTGTCCATGATGTGCTTGCGCGAGTGGCCGCTGGCGTTGATGCCAGTGCGGGTGCCGTAGCCGACCTTGGTGGTGATCACCAGGTCTTCGCGACGGGCCAGGCGCTTGACGATGCGCCCTACCACTTCCTCGCCGACGCCTGCGGAATAGAAGTCCGCCAGGTCGATGAAGTTCACGCCGTTGTCCAGCGCGTGCTTGACGATCGGCTCGCTTTTCTTCTCATCGAAGATCCACGGTTTCCAGTCCGGGGTGCCCATGTTCATGGTGCCCAGGCACAGGCGGGAGACTTCCAGGCCGGAGTTGCCCAAACGGATGTATTGCATGGCGCGGACCTCAGGCTTTTGGCGTGTAGAAAGGGTTGGCGATGTGGTTGACCACATCCTTGAGCTGCGCGGTTTCCGGCTTGCCGGTCAGGGCGGCGCGGATCGCGGTGCGGCAGGCGTTGTAGTTGTTCAGGTACACCGCATCCAGGTCGTCGCAGGACGGGTTGACCCAGTTGGCGGTGACGATGGCCCACTCGTCTTCGGCTTCCGGCGGCAGGGTGCCGTCCAGCAGCGCTTCCAGAACGGCCTTGGCGATACCGGCCTGGGACGCGCCCCAGGTGGCGTTGCCGTGCAGGTCGCTGGTGATGGCGGCCTTGTTGACGTACAGGGTCATCGGCTTGACCGGGATGTTCGGCTGGGCGATCACCATGAACGGGCAGTGACCCTGGCTTGGCGAAGCCAGGCTGTTGGCGAACGCCTGACCTGCCGGGCCGTTGCGCGGGCCGATCAGGATGTTGATGTGCGCGGCGTTCACGCCTGGGCCTTCGAAACCTTCACCGATGTACAGGTCGAGTTCTTTCATGTGTCGTTACTCTTGTCAGGACGCAGAGGGATTTGTTTGGGTGATCAGAAGCGCACGCGGGCCAGGGGCACGGCGTGGCAGAAGTCGGGATTCGAAGAGCGCAGCAGGGAGCTGGCGGGGACGCGGCAGTGATGATTAGTCATGGTTGCAAACGCTCTTTTTTGTCGTTGATGAGCTGGTTTGCGATTTTTTAACACTGGGGGTTTGCGGGGCTGTAACCATAAAAAATCATGGGGGTATGACTTCTGGTCATACCCTTGAAAACTGTGGGAGCGAGCCTGCTCGCGATGGTGTATCAGTCAAACCTTTGT
>NZ_JBSVXG010000322.1:0-4883 GCF_054070595.1 Pseudomonas sp. SDO55104_S430
CACAGTTGACCGAGATGTTCTGTGGGAGCGAGCCTGCTCGCGATAGCGCTCGAATAAACGGCGTCCGCTTCGCAGGATTCATCGCCCTGTCATCCACACGCCGTCAAACGGTCATCCCCCGCGCCGATTCTGTAGCTCCCGTACTCGCTTTGGGAGACAAGAAATGGCCCAGCACTACGAAGAACGCAACAGCGTCGTCAAAACCCGCCGTCAGCAGGAAGATCAGCGCCGTATGGAGTTTCGCCGCGCTATCGAGGATCGCTGTGAACAGCGCCAACTTCTCGCCGAAATCGGCGATTTTCCTCAAGAATTCGAAGTCAAACTCTGGCAGAAAGCGTCGACGCCTTCCCGTCGAAACGCTCAACCAGCCCGCTGATTTGCACCCGCTCGCTGCGCACGAACGCAAGGAATGCGTGAGCCACAGGTGACAGGCGTTTGGCCTTGGCCTGCACCAGGCACCAACTGCGATAGAGCGGCAGTTCTTCGACCGGCAGCTCGATCAGCCCGCCGGTCGCCAGCTCCAGGTTAAGGGCGTGGCGCGTCAACAGCGCAACGCCCAGTCCGGCCAACACACACTCACGCTGAGCTTCGGCCGACGAGACTTCCTGGGTCTGGTTGAAGTGCACGCGCTTTTCCTTGAAATACTCCTCGCAGGCCATTCGCGTACCCGAGCCGGGCTCGCGCAACAGCAGTGTGTAAGGCTCAAGGTCCTGCAAGCGCAACGGTCCCATGTGACACAGCGGATGATCCGGTGGGGCGACGGCGACGATCGGGTTATTGAGGAATGGCAGGAATTCCAGCCCCATGTCCTGCGGCACCATGGACATGATCACCAGATCGTCGCGGTTGTCGGAGAGGCGGCGGATCACCTGCCCGCGGTTGACCACCGTCAGTTGCAGGTTGACCTCCGGGTGCTGGCGCTTGAACGCGGCAAACAGGTGCGGGACGAAGTATTTGGCGCTGGATTCGATCGCCAGTTTCAACTGGCCCTGCAGGGAGCCCTGCATGTCGGACAGCTGCATGTCGAGATTTTCCAGGCGCCCGAAAATGTCCCGGCTGGCGCGTTGCAGTGCTTCGGCGGCCTCGGTCATGTACAGTTTTTTGCCGACGTAATCGAACAAAGGTTGACCAATCAGCTCTTCCAGCTGGCGAATCTGCAGGCTGACGGCCGGTTGGGTGAGCGACATTTCGTCGGCTGCCCGACTGTAGGACCGTAGATCACAGACTTCATTGAAAATCTGCAATTGACGCAATGTCATACGCATCAATGACTTACGCATTTATAAAGCACCTTCGGCGCAGGCTGGAGCAGCAACTATAAGTCTTTACTTATGCGTGACCCAATAATTATTCATTTTTGTTAATTCCTTGCGGGCGCTAGTGTGGCCCTGCGACCAAATTGAAACATTTGGTCACGCGTCGACCTGGGTCTAGCAGGTCGTGGGTACTACCGGCTCAAGGGAAACTTCCAAGTGATAAAAAAGATCCTGATCGCCAACCGTGGTGAGATTGCCGTACGAATCGTACGAGCCTGCGCCGAGATGGGTATTCGCTCGGTGGCGATTTATTCCGACGCCGACCGTCACGCACTGCATGTGAAGCGCGCGGATGAAGCCCACAGTATTGGTGCCGAGCCGCTGGCCGGTTACCTGAACCCGCGCAAGCTGGTGAACCTTGCGGTGGAAACCGGTTGTGACGCGCTGCACCCAGGCTACGGGTTCCTTTCGGAAAACGCGGAACTGGCGGACATTTGCGCCGAACGTGGTATCAAATTCATCGGTCCATCGGCTGAAGTCATTCGCCGCATGGGCGACAAGACCGAAGCGCGCCGCAGCATGATCAAGGCCGGCGTACCGGTCACTCCGGGTACCGAAGGCAACGTCTCGGGCATCGAAGAAGCCCTGACCGAAGGCGATCGCATCGG
This sequence comes from Pseudomonas sp. SDO55104_S430, assembly GCF_054070595.1. Taxonomy (NCBI): domain Bacteria; kingdom Pseudomonadati; phylum Pseudomonadota; class Gammaproteobacteria; order Pseudomonadales; family Pseudomonadaceae; genus Pseudomonas; species Pseudomonas sp. SDO55104_S430. The sequence goes on from NZ_JBSVXG010000322.1 coordinate 1,925, forward strand.
TTACCCGGTAATGCTCAAGGCTACTTCCGGTGGTGGCGGCCGCGGTATCCGTCGCTGCAACAGCCGCGAAGAGCTCGAACAGGCTTTCCCGAGGGTGATTTCCGAGGCCACCAAGGCTTTCGGTTCGGCGGAAGTGTTCCTGGAAAAATGCATCGTCAATCCGAAACACATCGAAGCGCAGATCCTCGGCGACAGCTTCGGCAACGTGGTGCACCTGTTCGAGCGTGACTGCTCGATCCAGCGCCGCAACCAGAAGCTGATCGAGATCGCCCCGAGCCCGCAACTTACCCCGGAACAGCGCGCCTACATCGGCGACCTGTCGGTGCGTGCGGCCAAGGCGGTGGGTTACGAGAACGCCGGTACCGTGGAGTTCCTGCTCGCCGAGGGCGAGGTGTACTTCATGGAGATGAACACCCGGGTGCAGGTGGAGCACACCATCACCGAAGAAATCACCGGTATCGACATCGTCCGCGAGCAGATCCGCATCGCGTCCGGCTTGCCGCTTTCGGTCAAGCAGGAAGACATCCAGCACCGTGGTTTCGCCTTGCAGTTCCGGATCAACGCCGAAGACCCGAAAAACAACTTCCTGCCGAGCTTCGGCAAGATCACCCGTTACTACGCGCCCGGCGGTCCCGGCGTGCGGACAGACACGGCGATCTATACCGGCTACACCATTCCACCGTTCTACGACTCCATGTGCCTGAAACTGGTGGTGTGGGCGCTGACCTGGGAAGAGGCGATGGACCGTGGCTTGCGCGCCCTGGACGACATGCGTGTGCAAGGGGTCAAGACCACCGCCGCGTACTACCAGGAAATCCTTCGCAACCCGGAATTCCGTAGCGGCCAGTTCAACACCAGCTTCGTTGAAAGCCACCCTGAACTGACCAACTACTCGATCAAGCGCAAACCCGAAGAGCTGGCCCTGGCCATCGCCGCCGCCATCGCCGCCCACGCAGGCCTGTGAGGAATACAACAATGTCCAAGAAGATTCACGTAACCGACACCATCCTGCGCGACGCCCACCAATCGCTGCTCGCGACCCGCATGCGCACCGAAGACATGCTGCCGATCTGCGACAAGCTCGACAAAGTCGGCTACTGGTCGTTGGAATGCTGGGGCGGCGCCACGTTCGACGCCTGCGTACGCTTCCTGAAAGAAGACCCGTGGGAGCGTCTGCGCCAACTACGCGCGGCGTTGCCGAACACTCGCCTGCAAATGCTCCTGCGTGGCCAGAACCTGCTGGGCTACCGCCACTACAGCGACGACGTGGTCAAGGCGTTCGTGGCCAAGGCCGCGGTCAACGGCATCGACGTGTTCCGTATCTTCGACGCGATGAACGACGTGCGTAACCTGCGCGTGGCCATCGAAGCGGTAAAGGCTGCGGGCAAACACGCCCAGGGCACCATCGCTTACACCACCAGCCCGGTGCACACCATCGACGCGTTCGTGGCACAGGCCAAGCAAATGGAAGCCATGGGTTGCGACTCGGTGGCGATCAAGGACATGGCCGGCCTGCTGACGCCGTACGCCACTGGCGAGCTGGTCAAGGCACTGAAAGCCGAGCAGTCGCTGCCCGTGTTCATCCACTCCCACGACACCGCCGGCCTGGCCGCGATGTGCCAGCTCAAGGCCATCGAAAACGGTGCCGACCACATCGACACCGCGATCTCCAGCTTCTCCTCGGGCACCAGCCACCCGGGCACCGAGTCGATGGTCGCTGCTCTCAAAGGCAGCGAATTCGACACCGGCCTGAACCTGGAACTGCTGCAAGAGATCGGCCTGTACTTCTACGCCGTGCGCAAGAAGTACCACCAGTTCGAAAGCGAGTTCACCGCAGTCGATACCCGCGTACAGGTCAACCAGGTTCCAGGCGGGATGATTTCCAACCTGGCCAACCAGCTCAAGGAGCAGGGCGCCCTGAACCGCATGGGTGAAGTGCTGGCGGAAATTCCGCGGGTTCGCGAAGACCTCGGCTTCCCGCCGCTGGTGACCCCGACTTCGCAGATCGTCGGCACCCAGGCGTTCTTCAACGTGCTGGCCGGCGAGCGCTACAAGACCATCACCAACGAGGTGAAGCTGTACCTGCAAGGCGGCTACGGCAAGGCGCCGGCGCCTGTGAACGAGCAACTGCGTCGCCAGGCCATCGGCAGCGAAGAAGTGATCGACGTACGTCCCGCCGACCTGCTCAAGCCGGAAATGGCCAAGCTGCGTGCCGACATCGGCGCGTTGGCCAAGTCTGAAGAAGACGTGCTGACCTACGCCATGTTCCCGGACATCGGCCGCAAGTTCCTCGAAGAACGCGCAGCCGGCACCCTGACCCCTGAAGTGCTGCTGCCGATTCCGGAAGCGGGCAAGGTGGCGTCGGCGGGTGGCGAGGGCGTGCCGACCGAGTTCGTCATCGACGTCCACGGCGAAACCTACCGCGTCGACATCACCGGTGTCGGCGTCAAGGCCGAAGGCAAGCGTCACTTCTACCTGTCCATCGACGGCATGCCGGAAGAAGTGGTGTTCGAGCCGCTGAACGAATTCGTCGGCGGCGGCAGCAGCAAGCGCAAGCAAGCCTCCGCACCGGGCCACGTCAGCACCACCATGCCGGGCAACATTGTCGACGTGCTGGTCAAGGAAGGCGACACCGTCAAGGCCGGCCAGGCTGTGCTGATCACCGAAGCGATGAAGATGGAAACCGAAGTCCAGGCCGCCATCGCCGGCAAGGTCACCGCCATCCACGTGGCCAAGGGCGACCGCGTGAATCCGGGCGAAATCCTGATCGAGATCGAAGGCTGAGATAACAGCCTCGATACAACGCTTTAAACCTCGGGGGAGCATGGGCTCCCCTTTTTTTTGCCTGCGATTCGATGAACGACCAAAACCTGTATTTGCCCACGATTCAATGAACGACAAAACAACCTGTAGGAGCCGAGCTTGCTCGCGAAGGCGGTGTGTCAGTCAGCATCATTGC
>NZ_JBSVXG010000323.1:0-4866 GCF_054070595.1 Pseudomonas sp. SDO55104_S430
CATCATCAGAGACTGACACACCGCTTTCGCGAGCAAGCCCGCTCCCACAAGGTTTTGCGGTGAAGGTTAAAGCGCGCCGAACACTTTCTTCGCCAGGCTGGTCGCGGCGGCGGCAGGGTCTTTGCGGATGGTTTCTTCCTGTTTGCCGATCATTTCGAACAGGCCGTTGAGGGCTTGTTCGGTGACGTAGTTTTCGACGTTGGCGCTCTTGGCGTCGATCACGCCCATGGTCGCGGCCTGGCCGGCGAAGGAGTTGTATTGTTTGGCCAGGCCGACCTGGTCGGTGGCTTGCTTGACGATCGGCAGGAACTTGGCGCGGATCTGTTCGCGGCTGGTCTTGTTCAGGTACTGGGTGGCCGAGTCGTTGCCGCCGCTGAGGATGCCCTTGGCGTCTTCGACGGTCATTTTCTTCACGGCATCGACGAGGATCGGCTGGGCCTGGACCACGGCAGTTTCCGCAGCCTTGTTCATGCTGGCTTCCAGTTGATCGACCTGATCACCCATGCCGAACTGCTTCATTTTGCTGGCGACCTTGCCCAGCTTGCCCGGCAGTTCGATCTTCACGTCCGGGTTGTTGCTGAAGCCACCTGGGGTGCCCAGTTGTTTCACGGCCAGTTGCGCGCCCTGGGTCAGGGCGTCCTTGAGCCCGCCGGTGGCATCTTTCTGTGACAGATCGCTGAGCGACAGCGCCATGGCGCTGACGCTGATCATCAAACCTGCGCACAGGCCGGCAAAGCGGAGGGTAGGGCGGAACATGGCAACTTCCTTTTTCAAAGAGACTTGTTTCAAAAGAGACTTATTTCATTAGGGGCTTAGCGGGCAGCGTCAACGCGGACCTTCACCGGTTGTGGATCGCTGCCGTCCAGGCGCACGGCGTGGTTCTCGGTGGTGATGAACAGCAGTTTGCCATCGACTTCGATGCGAGCGTTGATCGAATAGCGGTGATTGGCTTCGACCTTCGCCGGGTCGTAGCTCAGGTGGAACGGCAACGGCACCTGGCCTTTGACCGGGCCACGCTGTTCGTCGATGACTTTGGCCGGGGCATCGGCGAGCGAAATGTCCTGCAGGCTGACGCTGAGGATCGCGGTGGGCGGCAGGGCGATGCGTTGCAGGTAGAAGACTTCGCCATCGAGGGACGCCTTGGGCGCCGGTGTGGGGTGTTGGCAGGCGCCGAGCAAAAGGGCGAGTCCAAGCAGAGAGAGTTTTTTCATGTGGCGTACCTTTGACGTTGGCACCAAGGGGAACTTGATGCCAACGTTAACTTAGCGAATTTCACCGTAATATCCCAGTCGATATAAAACGGCGGGTACCGAAACTCGCTTGTCGGGTACGTGGTGTTTATCCGACGAAGTTAACCAGTACTTCTTGCCCTTTCAGATAATTTGCACCCAGCTCAACGGCGTGATGTTGAGTGGTAGTGAAGATCAATCGGTCTTCCTGGGTGATGCTTGCGCTGATGGTATAGGTATGCCCGCTGACGATATCGGCTTGTAGATAAGTCAGGCTGAAGTTCAGGCCGGCGCTGTTTGCATTGGGCGTGACCTGAACGGCAAGGTCCTTGGCAGGCGCATCTGCGAGGCTGACATCCTGCAGGCGGACAGTAAGGGTCGAATTGGGCAGCAGCGCAATCCTTTCCAGGTAATGCACTTTGCCATCGATGGTGTATGTGGTTTCGCTAGACATGAAAATATCCTTATTTAATTGATCGTCGGGAATGACGAGCGACGAGAATAAGGTCAATGCCTGCTGCTTAAATGTAGGTGTATTCCTTCTACCTGGACGGAAGTGGGAATAGCTTGAGTCAGAAGCATCCTTGCTTCAGTCAGTGAATCAATCCCGAATATTCAAGCGCATTAGATCGGAGTTATCAGTTCCGCTGCATCTTCACTGCGATGCAATGCCACCTGGCGGATCGACAGACGAATCTCCGCCGGCAACACCCGCTTGGCCGCGCCTTCTGCCAGTTCGCCCAGCAGTTCGTGATAACCCAGCTTGCCGGCCTCGTCGCGCTTGAGTACCTCAAGGTCGAGCATCGTCTGGATGAAATGACGGAACAGGCTCTTGTCGAAGAACTCCGGCGCGTTCAGGCCGTGCAGGATCGACAGGCGCTGGGCCATGACCGTACACAGGTCTTCCAGCTCTTCGGCGCTGATGCTGTTCTGGCCGCTGTTGAGCAGCAGGGAAACGGTCATGTAGAAGCGCTGCAGGGTCTGGGCGATGCTCTTGGACAACAGGGTCAGCAGCACGAAATGCCGCGAACTTGGCGCCGGGCGCAGGTAGACCTCGTTCTCGAAACGCAGCAGGCCTTGCTCGACGAACGCTTCCAGCCATTGGTCGATCACGCCATCCACCTCATCCAGCGACCAGCGAATGAACAGCTCCGATTGCAGGTACGGATACAGCGCGCGGGTGTAGCGCAGGATCTGTTCGCGGCTCATGCGCGAGGCACTCTGGAAGAAGCTCGCCAGCAGCGCGGGCAGGGCGAAGATGTGCAACACGTTGTTGCGGTAGTAGGTCATCAGGACGGCGTTTTGCTCGTCCAGATACAGAATCTTGCCCAGGGCGTCGCTCTGTTCCGAGAGCAGATCCATGTCCTTCACATGCTCGATCAGCGCCCGGCCATCACCTTCCGGCAGGGTGGTGTGCGGCGAGTAAGGCACCTTGCGCAGCAGTGCCAGGTACAGATCCAGCACCCGGGCCATGGCGCGATCGTCAAGAGCGAGGCGGCTGGTGGACAGCAGTGCCAGCGCCACCAGGTTGACCGGGTTGATTGCCGCCGCTTCGTTCAGATGCTGCGCGACTTTCTCACCAAGACGGTTGGTAGTTTCGTTGAGCCAGGCCGGCTTGAACTGCGGGCCGAGTTCCTGTTTACGCCAGTCCGGCTGTTCGCTGTCGAGGAACTCCGCCAGCTTGATCGGCTCGCCGAAGTTCACCGCCACCTGGCCAAAGCGCTGTTTGAGGGCGCCGATGACCTTGAAAATATCGAAGATCGATTCTTTCTTCTTGCTCGCCCCGCGCAGTTCGCCCAGGTAAGTGCGGCCCTCCAGTACGCGTTCGTAGCCGATGTACACCGGCACGAACACGATCGGCATCCGCGAGGAGCGCAAAAAGCTGCGCAGGGTGATCGCCAGCATCCCGGTCTTCGGTTGCAGCATGCGCCCGGTGCGCGAGCGGCCGCCTTCGACGAAGTACTCCACCGGGAAGCCCTTGGTGAACAGGGTGTGCAGGTATTCGTTGAACACCGAGGTGTAGAGCGGGTTGCCCTTGAAGGTGCGGCGCATGAAGAACGCGCCGCCACGGCGCAGCAGGCCGCCGATAACCGGCATGTTCAGGTTGATCCCGGCGGCGATGTGCGGCGGGGTCAGGCCGTTGCGGAACAGCAGATAGGACAGCAGCAGATAGTCGATGTGGCTGCGGTGGCACGGCACGTAGATCACTTCGTGCCCTGGGGCGATTTTCTGTACGCCTTCGATGTTGTTGAGCTTGATGCCGTCGTAGATCTTGTTCCAGAACCAGCTCAGCACCACTTCGAGGAAGCGGATCGCGGTGTAGGTGTAGTCCGAAGCAATCTCGTTGCCGTAGCGCAGGGAATGGGCCTTGGCTTTTTCCGGGGAGATGTTTTCGCGCTCGGCTTCATCGAGGATCGCCTGCTTCACCATCGGTTGGTTGACCAGGCCTTTGACCAGATTGCGACGGTGGGAAATGTCCGGGCCGATCACGGCGGTTTTCAGGTTGCGGAAATGCACCCGCAGGATGCGCTGGGCCATGCGCACGGTGCGCTCGTGGCCCTTGTCGTGATTGATCAGCTCGCGCAAATGGATCGGCGCGGAGAACTGCACGCGGGTCTTGCGCCCCAGCACGATGATGCTCAGCAGGCGACGCAGACGGCCGGTGACTGCCCAGCTGTCGGCGAAGAGCAATTTCCACGGGCTCGATTCGCTGTCCGGCGACTGGCCCCAGAACACGCTGACCGGAATGATCTGCGCGTCTTCGGCGGCGTTTTGGCTCAGGGCGCTGACCAGGCGAGTCAGCGTTGGCGGCGCGCCGCGTTTGTCCTGGCGGCCGAGCCAGTCCGGGTCCGGGGTCAGGTAGAAGAAGGCTGCCGGTTCCAGCAGGTTCCCCACCGATACCGGCAGCACCGGGCGCGGCAGGCCGGCCTTGCTGCATTCGGTGTCGACCACGGCGAGGTCGGTCAGCGAAGGGTTTTGCAGGACGTAGAACACCGGACGACTGCGGTCGAGGTTGAGGGTGAACGACGACTGGTTGATCGTCTCCGAGCGAACCCAGAGGTACAGCAGTCGACGCAGGGTACCAAACACAAGACGGCGGAACGGGGAACGGGTCATACGGCATCTGCTTGAGTGAAAAAAACCGAGCGTTTGCTCGGGAGCCCGATAGTTTGCCGTATTCGCTGAAAATCGGCAAAAAGCGGCGAAGTAAACTCTAGTTGAGAGTTTTTGCGCGTGTCATATACTCGGCGCTCTGTCGCCTGCCTGCATTGGGCCAGCATGTGCGGCTGATGTTCCCGAGGCTTTCCTGCGAAAAGCCCGATCAATAATAAAAAAGGAGTATGAACAGATGGCAACACGTGAAACCGGAAACGTGAAGTGGTTCAACGACGCCAAGGGCTACGGCTTCATTCAGCGTCAGGACGGAGTGGACGTGTTCGTGCACTATCGCGCGATCCGCGGCGAAGGTCACCGTTCGCTGACTGAAGGTCAGCAGGTTGAATACGCGGTGGTGGAAGGGCAGAAGGGGTTGCAGGCTGAGGATGTGGTAGGTCTGTAAAACAGCTCTTCACCTCACACAAAACCACTGTGGGAGCGGGCTTGCTCGCGAATGCGGTGTATCAGTCAAAGTTGATGT
>NZ_JBSVXG010000324.1:0-4864 GCF_054070595.1 Pseudomonas sp. SDO55104_S430
CTCGCGATGGACTCAAGGACACCGCGGGGCATCAGATTTCCCGCGTTATCGTTGAAGACCATCGCGAGCATGCTCGCTCCTACAGGGGAGCCGGTCAGTCTAGGACCGCGAAGCATGCACTATATAGGTGCACAAAGCAGCCCCGATTACTTGAGGCTACCCGAAAGGAATTGCTGCAGACGTTCCGATTGCGGGTTGACCAGCACTTCGCGCGGGTTGCCGCTTTCTTCGACCACGCCTTTGTGCAGGAACACCAGCTGGTTCGACACTTCACGGGCGAAGCCCATTTCGTGGGTCACCACCACCATGGTCCGGCCTTCCTGGGCCAGGGCCTGCATCACTTTGAGCACGTCGCCCACCAGCTCCGGGTCCAGCGCCGAGGTCGGTTCGTCGAACAGCATCACTTCCGGCTCCATCGCCAGGGCACGGGCAATCGCCACACGCTGCTGTTCACCACCGGACATGTGCCCAGGGTAAGCGTCCTTGCGATGGGCCACGCCGACCTTGTTCAGGTACAGCTCGGCCTTCTCGCGGGCTTCGGCCTTGGACACGCCCAGCACGTGAACCGGCGCTTCCATGATGTTTTCCATCGCGGTCATGTGCGACCACAGATTGAAATGCTGGAACACCATCGACAGGCGCGAGCGCATGCGTTGCAGCTGCTTGGGATCGGCGGCCTTGAGCCCGCCATCCTTGTTCGCCACCAGTTTCAGCTCTTCGTTGTTAAGCAGTATCTTGCCCGCGTGCGGCTGCTCCAGCAGGTTGATGCAGCGCAGGAAGGTACTTTTGCCGGAGCCACTGGAGCCGATGATGCTGATCACATCGCCAGCTGCCGCTTTCAGGGACACGCCCTTGAGCACTTCGTGACTGCCATAGCGTTTATGCAGGTCTTGGACTTCAAGTTTGTACATGCGGTCGGTTCTCACAAAAAGCAGTCAGTCAGTCGTTGAGCAAGCGCCCGTGACGCAGCGCTTCGCGCCCCGCCACCTTGGCCAGCCAGAAACCGGGTTGGGCATAACGCAGCCGTTCAATGGCAAACAGCACCCCGGACGTACCAGCACACACCGTGCTGACCCGATCCGCCAGCGGATCGATCACTTCGAAAATCTCGTCGCCGGCTTCGATCCACTCGCCGGGCTGACGCAGGTAACTGATCACGCCAGGGTGCGGCGCGAACAGCAATTCGGTGCCTTCGAACGGCATGCCTTCGCAAGCTTCTTGCGCAGGTTTTGGCCATTCGCCGCTGATCAGGCCTTGCTCGGCCAGGAACGCCAGGATGCCTTCGGCATAGGCTTCGGTGGCTTCACGCCCCGTATCGGCCTGACCGCCCAACTCAAGGGTGGTCGCCAGACACGCCAGCGGAATCTGCGCATCCGGGAACAGGCGCGACAGACGCAGCCACGGCAGCGAGCAGGCTTCGTCGAAGGAGCTGCCGCCGGAATCTTCCGCCAGCAAGCCCACTTTCACATCCAGGTGCGCGGCCAGCGAACGCCACTGCGGCCAGTGCTGCGGCAGCGCGTACATGTGCAGCGCCGCTTCGGCATCGCAGTGAAGGTCCAGCACCACGTCGGCGGTGCAAGCGTGGCTCAGCAGGATGCGTTGCATGCCCTGCAACTGGCTGCTGGCTGGCGGCAATGCAGCCAGATGCTCGCTCATGGTCTGGCGGATCAAGCGGATGTTGGCGTGCGGATCGTCACCCAGATGCCCGTCGAGCTGCGCAGCCACCGGGGCGCTGAGTTCGACGAAATCACGGTTGAAGTTCTTGCCGCTGCCCGCCTCGAAACGACCTTGGTGATTGCCCTGCAGCAATTGACCCAGACCCAGTGGATTGGCCACCGGCACCAGTTCAATCACACCGTTGAGCAAGCCCTGGTCTTCGAGTTCGGCCAGGCGTTTCTTCAGCGCCCAGGCGGTACGCATGCCCGGCAATTCATCGGCGTGCAGGCTGGCCTGGATGTAGGCCTTGCGCTCGCCGCTGCCGAAACGGAACACCGAGATATGGCGCTCGCTGCCCAGATGGCTCCACGGCAAAGCGTGATCGATGCGCTCCATATCAGTGCTTCCGCGGGGCCAGGTAGCCCAGCCAGCGGCGCTCGGCCAGTTTGAACAGTTTCACCAGAATGAAGGTCAGGCACAGGTAGAACACGCCGGCGGTGATGTACGCCTCGAACGGCAGGTAGAACTGGGCGTTGACCGTGCGCGCGGCACCGGTGATGTCGATCAGGGTCACGATGGACGCAAGACTGGTGGTCTGCAGCATCATGATCACTTCGTTGCTGTACTGCGGCAGCGCCCGGCGCAGGGCCGACGGTAGCAGGATGCGCTTGTACATCTTGAAGCGCGACATGCCCATGGCCTTGGCCGCTTCGATCTCGCCGTTCGGCGTGGCGCGCAGGCTGCCGGCGATGATTTCGGCGGTGTAGGCGCTGGTGTTGATCGCAAAGGCCAGACACGCACAGAAGGTCGCGCTGGACAGCCACGGCCAGAGGAAGCTTTCGCGTACTGCTTGAAATTGCGCCAGACCGTAGTAGATCAAAAACAGCTGCACCAGCATCGGCGTGCCGCGAATCACGTAGGTGTAAACCCACGCCGTCATGTTGACCACGGCGTTTTTCGAGACGCGCATCAAGCCCAGCGGCAACGCACACAGCAGGCCGAAGAACAGCGACAGCGCGAGCAATTTGAGGGTGGTCAGCAACCCGCTGAAGTACAGCGGCAGTGCCTCCCAGATGACGTTGTAGTCGAAGATCATAGCTCAGCCGCCCTTACGCCTACCGAGTAGCGCTTCTCGAGTTGACGCAATGCCAGCAACGAAACACTGGTGATCACCAGGTACAGCGCCGCCACTGCGAGGAAGAAGGTGAAAGGCTCACGGGTGGCGTCGGCCGCCTGCTTGGCCTTGAACATCATGTCTTGCAGACCCACCACCGAAATCAGCGCGGTGGCCTTGGTCAGAACCAGCCAGTTGTTGGTGAAGCCAGGGATCGCCAGACGGATCATCTGCGGCACCAGCACCCGGAAGAACACCTGAAAGCTGCTCATGCCGTAGGCCATGCCCGCTTCGGCCTGTCCCTTGGGGATCGCCATGAACGCACCACGGAAGGTTTCCGACAGGTACGCACCGAAGATGAAACCCAGGGTGCCGATACCGGCGGCCAGCGGATTCAGGTCGATGTAGTCGTCGTAGCCGAGCATCGGCGCGACGCGGTTGAGCAGGTCCTGACCGCCGTAGAAAATCAGCAGGATCAGCACCAGGTCGGGAATACCGCGAATCACGGTGGAATACAGGTCGCCCAGCCAGGCCAGCCAGCGAACCGGCGACAGACGCAGTGCCACGCCGATCAGGCCCAGCACGATGGCCAGGGCCATGGACGACAAGGCGAGCTGAAGCGTCAGCCAAACGCCATCGAGGATGACAGCCCCGTAGCCTTTCAACATGATTCAGGTCCTCGAAAGTTGGGATGAAAAAATGGCGCAAACCTCAGTGATCCTGCTGCTTGCGCCATTTCGGACTTGTCGCCGGAGCGTGTTACTTGCCGTAGATATCGAAGGCGAAGTACTTGTCCTGGATTTGCTTGTACTTGCCGTTTTCGCGGATGGCCGCGATGGCAGCGTTGAGCTTGTCCAGCTCGGCCTTGTCGCCTTTACGCACGGCGATACCTACGCCGTCGCCGAAGTATTTGACGTCGGTGAAAGCCGGGCCCACGAACGCGAAGCCTTTGCCGGCGTCGGTTTTCAGGAAGCCGTCTTCCAGCAGCGTAGCGTCTGCCACGGTGCCGTCGAGGCGGCCGGCGGCCACGTCCAGGTAAATTTCGTTCTGAGAGCCGTATGGCTTGATCTCGGCGCCCAGTGGAGCCAGGACTTCGCGGGCGAAACGCTCGTGGATCGAACCACGCTGCACGCCGATGTTCTTGCCCTTGAGCTCGGTCAGGCCTTCGCTGACCTGAGTGCCTGCTTTCATGACCAGGCGGGCCGGGGTGTTGTAGTACTTGTTGGTGAAGTCCACGGACTTCTTGCGATCTTCAGTGATCGACATGGACGACAGGATCGCGTCGATCTTGCGCACTTTCAGTGCCGGGATCAGGCCGTCGAACTCTTGCTCGACCCACACGCACTTGACCTTCATCTCTTCGCACAGGGCGTTGCCGATGTCGTAGTCGAAGCCGACGATGCTGCCGTCCGGTGCCTTGGAGGCGAATGGAGGGTAAGCCGCTTCGATACCGATTTTCAGAGGTTTTTCATCAGCGAAGGTTGGCAGCGACAGCACGGACAGTGCCAGGGCGCCAAGCAGCACGAGTTTCTTCATCTTGGGACTCCATCGGTAAAGGGCTGAATCGGCAGAGTGAGCGAGAGCCCAATATGCGAATGAGTGGAACCGGAAATTGGTTGCTCCGTCCTGGGAAGCCTGTGCATTTTTTAAACACAGACAACGACGAGCGAGTGATCGGCATTCTAACGACAGGCCCGAGGCCGATATTTCTTCAATGCGACAACTAGTTACAGAAGCACCGAGAAAGCCGTTTGAGCGCGTTGACAGCCCTGCAAAATCATGCAAAGGCAAAAGAGGGTAAACCGATCTATGTAGCAAATAGCGGGCCTATTATTGGCAAACCCTTCTAATCCGGCAAGCTTGGCGTTGGGTGTTATTTTTTTGGAAGGGTTTTGAGGCCTTCGTTCAGAGCACCGCGTTTCCCAATGCCCCGGGTGGGTGTGGAGCGGTTACACATTCAATAAAACGAAAAATCGCGGGTAACAGTAGGAAACGTCCCACAAGGCTCCCGATAATTATTGGCTGTTGGTTATGCCGAGCACATACCTGTGGCGAGGGGGCTTGCCCCCGTTGGGCTGCGAAGCGGCCCCAAAA
>NZ_JBSVXG010000325.1:0-4863 GCF_054070595.1 Pseudomonas sp. SDO55104_S430
GAAATGGTGTTCAACCTGTGGGAGCGAGCCTGCTCGCGATTGGATCTGTCAGAAAACGAACATCCCGAGACGAACCCTTAGCCCCGCTGCGCCTCAGCCTCTTCATGGGCATGACGCAACCGCTCACGGCTGTTGGTCAGGTGCAGGCGCATGGCGGCTCGGGCGGCATCGGAATCCTGACGGGCGATGGCCTCGTAGATTTCCTCGTGCTCGCGGCTCAGGCGATTCATGTAGTGCTGCTGATCGTCGTGGGCCAGGCGCGCGGAGTTCAGGCGGGTACGCGGGATGATGCTGGTACCCAGGTGGGTCATGATGTCGGTGAAGTAGCGGTTGCCGGTCGCCAGGGCGATCTGCAGGTGGAACTGGAAGTCCGACGCCACCGCATCGCTGGCGTGAGCAACGCTTTCGTTCAGCGCATCCAGCGCCGAGCGCATCAGGCCCAATTGCTCGGCGCTGCGGCGTTGCGCGGCAAGGCCGGCGGATTCGGTTTCGAGGCTGATGCGCAATTCCAGAACGGCCAACACGTCACGCAGCGTGACCACGGTGGCCGGGTCGATGCGAAAGCCGCTGGGGCTTGGGGTGTCGAGCACGAAGGTGCCGATGCCGTGGCGGGTTTCCACCTGGCCGGCTGCCTGCAAACGGGAAATCGCCTCGCGCACCACGGTGCGGCTGACGCCATGGGCATCCATGATCGCCGACTCGGTGGGCAACTTGTCGCCGCGCTTGAGGTGACCGTCGCGGATCTGCTCGGACAGCACCGTCACCAGTTCCTGAGCGAGGCTGCGGCGCTTGCGAGGGAGGCGTGGTGCGTCGTTCGGGTTTTCCATGATGAACATCTGTCTCGAAGAATCGGATGAAATCGCATCATAGCTCAACACGGTTGTACGATCACCACTGTGCCACCCCTCTCCCTGTAGGAGCGAGCTTGCTCGCGATGGATTCCAGACCACCGCGGGGTGTCAGGATGCCAGCGTCATCGTTGGCGACCATCGCGAGCAAGCTCGCTCCTACAGGGGTTCGAGCTATGCCGTCACGGTCTGATCCACCAGATGCCCGTTGTCGATCCGCACATGCCGCGGGTGGAAGCGCTTGAGGCTGCTGCGGTGGCCGACGCTGACGATGCTCAATCCCGGCAGTTCATCGATCAACGCCTGGTACAGCGTCGCTTCGTCTTCCTCGTCCATGGCCGAAGTCGCTTCGTCCATATACAGCCATTGCGGTGCGTACAACAACGCACGGGCGAAGGCCAGTCGCTGTTGCTCACCCGGCGACAACATGCGCTGCCAGTGATTGGCCTCGTCCAGGCGCCCGATCAGATGCGGCAAGCGACAGGTTTCCAGAACCTGCTCGTAACGCTCGTTCGGGTAGGTGTCGCCCGCCTGTGGATAACTCAGCGCCTCGCGCAACGTGCCGATCGGTAAATAAGGTTTTTGCGGCAGAAACAGGTATCGCGCCGCCGGTAAGCGAATGCTGCCGTGCCCCGCAGGCCACAGGTGCCCCATGGCCCGCAACAGCGTCGATTTGCCGCTGCCGGAGCGACCGCTGAGCATCACGCGCTCGCCCTCCTCCACGGTCATGTCGGCATTGGTCAGCAGATGACGACCATCGGCCAGATCCAGGCCCAGGTTGTGCACTTTCAATGCATCGCCCTGATTCTGCACATCGATGGCCGGTGCCCGTTGCTCATTGTCGGTCATGGCCTGACGGAAGCTCAGCAGACGATCGCAGGTCGCGCGCCACGAAGCGAGGCTCTGGTACGCGCTGATGAACCAGCTGAAGTTGTCCTGGACATTGCCGAACGCCGAGCTGATCTGCATCAGCTCGCCCAGTTCGATCTTGCCGGCCAGGTAGCGAGGAGCAGCCAGAATGAACGGGAAAATCACCGCAGCCTGTTCGTAGCCGGAAGTGAAGAACGTCAGGCGCTTGGACACTCGCATGATGTCCCAGAAGTTGTGCCAGACCATCGAGAAGCGATTGCTCAAGCGGCGATGTTCATTGGGCTCGCCGTTGTACAGCGCGATGCTTTCGGCATTCTCGCGAATGCGCACCATGGAGAAACGCAGGTCGGCTTCGAAGCGTTGCTGGCGGTTGTTCAAGCCGATCAGGCGGCGACCGATCAGGTGGGTCAGCCAGCTACCCACTACCGCGTATAACAGCACGCCCCAGAACATGTAACCGGGAATGGTGATACCGAACAGTTCGATGCTGCCCGAGACGCCCCAGAGGATGATCGAGAACGACACCAGACTGACGATGTTGCGCAGCAGACCGATGCCCAGGCTCAGGGTGTCGCTGGTGAAGTTGTTGAGGTCTTCGGAAATGCGCTGGTCCGGGTTATCCGTGTAGCCGCCCTGCTCCAGCTGGTAGTAATTCTTGTCCGCCAGCCAGCGACCAAAATGCTTTTCGGTGAGCCAGGCCCGCCAGCGGATCGTCAGCATCTGGGTCAGATAAAGCCGATATACCGCGCCGAGAATCGCCACGGTGGCAATGCCGCAGAAGTACAGGATCAGTTTCCAGAACGCCGCTTCGTCTTTCTGTTGCAGGGCGTTGTAGAAATCCTTGTACCAGCTGTTGATCCACACCGAAATCGCCACGCTGAACAGTGACAGCGCGATCACCGCGATCAGCAACGTCCAGGCCTTGCCCTTCTCTTCGCTGCGCCAGTAGGGCGTGATGATCGCCCAGACCTTGCGAAAAAACTGCCCGCGCACAGCATCGTTGACCGCGGAATATTCAGCGTTCTGATTCATGGATAAGGCTCGATAGGAAAAAGTACAGGCACGAACCGATCATAGATGATCGGTTCGGATTGTCGCGAGGAACGACCCGCATCTGTTCAGCGCAGGTTCAGCGGCGAACGGGACGTTTCTGCAGTTTGCGCTGCAGTGTGCGGCGGTGCATGCCCAGGGCGCGGGCGGTGGCGGAGATGTTGCCTTCGTGCTCGGTCAACACGCGCTGAATGTGTTCCCACTGCAGGCGGTCCACGGACATCGGGTTCTCCGGCACCAGACTGTCGAGGTCGGCGTGTTCGGAAAGCAGCGCGGCCAGCACGTCGTCGGCGTCGGCCGGCTTGCACAGGTAGTTGCAGGCGCCGCGCTTGATCGCCTCCACGGCGGTGGCAATGCTCGAATAGCCGGTGAGAATCACCACGCGCATTTCCGGGTCCATTTCCAGCAGTTTGGGCAGCAGCACCAGGCCGGAATCGCCGTCCATCTTCAGGTCCAGCGCGGCGTAGTCCGGCAGGTCGCCCTGGGCCAGGATCAGGCCTTCTTCGGCGGAACTGGCGGTGCTCACGCGAAAACCGCGGCGAGCCATGGCGCGGGCCATGACCCGGGTAAAGGTCGCGTCGTCGTCGACCAGCAGCAAATGCGGCAGCTCTTCGCCTTCAACCTGGATGTCGTCACTCATGTTCGTCTCCTCGTGCGCCATGGGGCAGACGCAGCTCGGTGAGCGTGCCGCCTTCCTCATGACTATAGAGTTTCACTGAGCCGCCGGCGCGTGTCACGCTGGCCTTGCTCAAAAACAGGCCCAGGCCGAAACCTTTGCCCTTGGTGGTAAAAAACGGCTTGCCGATCTGCTCGGCGATGGCCAGCGGCACACCGGCACCGTGGTCGCGGATGCTGATGGTCAAATCTTCGGGATTCCAGTCCAGGGTCACTTGCAGCCCTTCGGGACAGGCGTCGGCGGCGTTGTTCAAAAGATTCAGCAACGCCTGGGTCAGGTCCGGCGGCGGCGCCATGCGCGGCACCGTGCCCTGGCCCAGGCGCTGGAAGCGGTAACTGGCCTCGGGGCGCATCAGGTGCCAGCGGTTGAGCGCTTCGTCGAGCCAGTCGGTAACGTCCTGCATTTCCACCGCCAGACGGCGATTGGCCTCGGCGGCGCGCACCAGCTGCTGCAAGGTCTGCTTGCAGAGCTTGACCTGATCCTGCAGCACACTCAGGTCATCCTGCAGCATCGGGTCGTGATGGTCCTGGCGCATCTCCTTGAGCAATACGCTCATGGTCGCCAGTGGCGTGCCCAACTCGTGGGCGGCGCCGGCGGCCTGGGTCGCGACGGCCAACAACTGCTGATCGCGCAGGCCTTCTTCGCGGCGAATGGCCCGCAGTTCTTCCTGACGTCGCAATTCTTCGGCCATGCGCGCGGCGAAGAAAGTGATCACAGCCGCCGCCAGGGCGAAGCTCAGCCACATCCCGTAGACCTGCAGGTTTTCCCGGGCGATCGGGAAGGTTTGCAGTGGATAGAAACGCGCCAGCAGCAAGGTGTACATCGTCAGGGCGATGCCAGACAGAATCACCGAATAGCGCCAGGGCAGCGTCACGGCGGCAATGGTCAGCGGCACCAGATAGTAGGAGACGAATGGGTTGGTCGAGCCACCCGAGAAATACAGCAAGGCGCTGTGGATAAACAGGTCGCAGGCCAGCTGCACGGCGTATTCAAGCTCGGTGACCGGCCAGCTGGTACGCAGGCGAACCGCCGTGAAGGCGCACAGCAGCATCGAGCAAGCCAGGGTCGCAGCCAGCTGGAACCACGGCAGCGGCAGCAGTTCGAGCCAGTAGGCCAGGCCCACGGAGCCGGCCTGAGCAGCCAGGACCAGGATACGGATGAATGTCAGCCGCCAGAGGTTCTGGCGAGTGGCGGAAGTGATTTGAAGAGGGACGAGCATGAGCTCTCCTGATGAGCGCTCCAGGCGGATCGCAGGGAGTATAACCAAGCACAGGGGCTGACAGGCAAAAGTGCGGCAAAGCGCCACACGCCCCGTTGGTGCCGCCCAACTCACTGTAGGAGCGAGCACGCTCGCGATGGTCGTCAACGATGACGTTGGCTGCCTGACACCCCTTGGTGAGTGGGAGCTCATCGCGAGTG
>NZ_JBSVXG010000326.1:0-4799 GCF_054070595.1 Pseudomonas sp. SDO55104_S430
GGTCAGCCACATCTTTGTCGACTGATACACCGCATTCGCGAGCAAGCCCGCTCCCACATTAGCTCTGTGTCAGTGATGAAATTGCGTCCAGAAAAACACCGCCCGAAGGCGGTGTTTTTGTCAGCGGCAACGCTACGAAGCGATCAGCTGTCGCAACACATAATGCAGGATCCCGCCCGACTTGAAGTATTCCACTTCATTGAGCGTATCGATCCGGCACAGCACATCGACCTTTTCCTGAATGCCGTTTTCACGGGTGATGACCAGGGTCAGGTTCATCCGCGGCGTCAGCTCGACGCCTGTCAGACCGAGGATATCCACCGTCTCGGTGCCGCGAAGGTTCAGGGTCTTGCGATTCTGATCCAGCTTGAACTGCAACGGCAGCACGCCCATGCCCACCAGGTTGGAGCGGTGAATCCGCTCGAAGCTTTCGGCGATGACCGCCTTGACCCCCAGCAGATTGGTGCCCTTGGCCGCCCAGTCTCGGCTCGATCCGGTGCCGTATTCCTGGCCGGCGATCACCACCAGCGGCGTTCCCGCCGCCTGATAACGCATGGCCGCATCGTAGATCGCCAGCTTTTCCCCGGTCGGGATGTACAGGGTGTTGCCGCCTTCTTCGCCACCAAGCATTTCATTGCGAATGCGGATGTTGGCGAAGGTGCCGCGCATCATCACTTCATGGTTGCCGCGTCGCGAGCCGTAGGAGTTGAAGTCCCGCGGTTCCACGCCTTTCTCCCGCAGGTAGCGTCCTGCCGGGCTGTCGGCCTTGATGTTGCCGGCCGGCGAGATGTGGTCAGTGGTCACCGAGTCGCCCAGCAATGCCAGCACCCGCGCCGCCTTCACGTCCTTGACCACCGGCGGTGGGCCGCCGATGCCGTCGAAAAACGGCGGATGCTGGATGTAGGTGGAATCGTCCTGCCAGACGTAGGTGGCCGCTTTCGGCACTTCGATGGCCTGCCATTGTTCGTCGCCGGCGAACACCTCGGCGTACTCCTTGTGGAACATGGAGGTATTGACCCGCTCCACGGCATCGGCGATTTCCTTGCTGCTCGGCCAGATGTCGCGCAGGTAAACAAGTTGGCCGTTCCTGTCCTCGCCCAAAGGCTCGCGACTGAGGTCGATGCGCACGGTGCCGGCCAGGGCATAGGCGACCACCAGCGGCGGCGAGGCCAGCCAGTTGGTTTTCACCAGCGGATGAACACGGCCTTCGAAGTTGCGGTTGCCTGACAGTACCGAGGCCACAGTCAGGTCGGCTTGCTGGATGGCTTTCTCGATCGGTTCCGGCAAGGGCCCGGAGTTGCCGATGCAGGTGGTGCAGCCATAACCCACCAGGTCGAAGCCCAGTTCATCGAGGTATTGCGTCAGGCCGGCCGCCTTATAGTAGTCGGTGACCACTTTCGAGCCGGGCGCCAGCGAGCTTTTCACCCAGGGCTTGCGCCGCAGGCCTTTTTCCACAGCCTTTTTCGCCACCAGACCGGCCGCCATCATCACGCTCGGGTTGGAGGTGTTGGTGCAGGAGGTGATCGCAGCGATCACCACCGCGCCGTTTTTCAGGCGGTGGGTCTGGCCTTCGAATTCATAGTCGGCTTCCCCGGCCATGTCCGCGTTGCCCACCGCCACGCCGCCACCGCCCTCGCTTTCCAGGCGGCCTTCCTCTTTGCTGGTGGGTTTGAGGGCTACGCCTAGGAAATCGCTGAAAGCCTGCGCGACATTCGGCAGCGACACGCGGTCCTGTGGACGCTTGGGACCGGCGAGGCTGGCTTCGACGCTGGCCATGTCCAGCGCCAGGCTGTCAGTGAACACCGGCTCCTTGCCCGGCAGGCGCCACAGGCCCTGGGCTTTGCTGTAAGCCTCGACCAGTTTCACGGTCTCAAGTGGTCGACCGGACAGGCGCAGGTACCCCAGAGTGACGTCATCCACCGGGAAGAAACCGCAGGTGGCGCCGTATTCCGGGGCCATGTTGGCGATAGTCGCGCGGTCCGCCAGCGGCAGATCGGCGAGACCGTCGCCATAGAACTCGACGAATTTGCCGACCACGCCTTTCTTGCGCAGCATCTGCGTGACGGTCAGCACCAGGTCAGTGGCGGTGATGCCTTCCTTGAGCTTGCCGGTGAGCTTGAAGCCGATCACTTCCGGAATCAGCATCGACACCGGCTGGCCCAGCATCGCCGCTTCCGCCTCGATACCGCCGACGCCCCAGCCGAGAACGCCGAGGCCATTGATCATGGTGGTGTGCGAGTCGGTGCCGACCAGGGTGTCCGGGAAGGCGTAGGTGCGGCCGTCCTCGTCTTTGGTCCAGACGGTTTTGCCCAGGTATTCAAGATTCACCTGATGGCAGATCCCGGTGCCCGGTGGCACCACGCTGAAATTGTCGAAGGCGCTCTGGCCCCAGCGCAGGAACGCGTAACGCTCGCCATTGCGCTGCATTTCGATGTCGACGTTCTGTTCGAAGGCGCTGCTGCTGGCGAACTTGTCGACCATGACCGAGTGGTCGATCACCAGATCCACCGGCGACAGCGGGTTGATTCGCTGCGGGTCGCCACCGGCCTGGGCCATCGCGGCGCGCATGGCGGCAAGGTCGACCACGGCGGGCACGCCGGTGAAGTCCTGCATCAGGACCCGCGCCGGGCGGTACTGGATCTCGCGGTCGGAACGGCGTTCCTTGAGCCAGGCGGCAATCGCCTTGAGGTCGGCGCCGGTGACGGTTTTTGCGTCTTCCCAGCGCAGCAGGTTTTCCAGTAGCACTTTCAACGACATCGGCAGCTGGTCCAGATCGCCCAGGCTTTTGGCGGCATCCGGCAGGCTGAAATAGTGGTAGGTCTTGTCGTCGACTTGCAGGGTCTTGAGGGTTTTCAGGCTATCGAGGGACGGCATTGCGATCACTCCTTTGCATCCGCACGGCTACGGACTGAGGGAACGGGCAGAGCATTAAACCTAGCCCGGTTTGGTGCGTAAGGCGAACCACCGGATGATCTGTGTTGCATCTCGGCGGGTACGATACTCAGAGTCCATGACAATGCTGATCGTTCGATCCGATGGCGGCCATCGTCCGATGGTGTGGCGCCACTAAACCAATGGATATCAGCCAAGTCCCGGGCTGCGAACTCGGCTATCATGCGCCGGTTTTCGTGACAGGCTTTGCTCCAGCGCAAGCCTGGACATCGCGCAGTGGCCCGCTTGGCCATCTGCCCAGGAGTAAGAATGAATACCCTTTTTATGCATTGCCGGCCGGGCTTCGAAGGTGAAGTCTGCTCCGAGATTTCCGACATCGCCGCACGGCTGAACGTGGCGGGTTATGCCAAGGCCAAACCCGCCAGTGCCTGTGCCGAATTCGTCTGCACCGAGGAAGGTGGCGCGGAACGCCTGATGCGCGGCCAGCGTTTCGACCAGTTGATCTTCCCGCGCCAATGGGCACGAGGGATGTTCCTCGATTTGCCGGAAACCGATCGTATCAGCGTGATCCTCGCCCATCTGGCGGATTTCCCGACCTGCGGCAGCCTGTGGCTGGAAGTGGTCGACACTAACGACGGTAAAGAGCTGTCGACCTTCTGCAAGAAGTTTGAAGGCCCGCTGCGCAAGGCGCTGGTCGGTGCCGGCAGGCTGGTGGACGACGCCAGCAAGCCGCGTTTGCTGCTGACCTTCAAAAGTGGCCGTGAAGTGTTCGTCGGCCTGGCGGAATCCGACAATCAGGCGATGTGGCCGATGGGCATTCCGCGCCTGAAATTTCCGCGGGAGGCGCCCAGCCGTTCGACTCTGAAGCTTGAGGAAGCCTGGCATCACTTCATCCCGCGGGATCAGTGGGACGACCGCCTGCATAGCGACATGACCGGCGTCGATCTCGGCGCCGCGCCCGGCGGCTGGACCTGGCAACTGGTCAACCGCGGCATGCTGGTGACAGCCATCGACAACGGCCCGATGGCTGAAAGCCTGATGGACACGGGGTTGGTCCAGCACCTGATGGCCGACGGTTTCACCTTCAAGCCCAAGCAACCGGTGGACTGGATGGTCTGCGACATCGTCGAGAAGCCGGCGCGCAACGCGGCGATGCTGGAGGAGTGGATCGGTGAGGGTCATTGCCGCGAAGCGGTGGTCAACCTCAAGTTGCCGATGAAACAGCGGTATGCCGAGGTGAAGCGCCTGCTGGAACGCATCGCCGACGGCTTCAAGGCGCGGGGCATCAAGGTCGAGGTGGGCTGCAAGCAGCTGTACCACGATCGTGAAGAGGTCACCTGCCATTTGCGTCGATTGGACGTGAAAAAGCCGAAATCCCGCTGATCGTTTTTGATTCCTGTAGGAGCGAGCATGCTCGCGATGGTCGTCAACGATAACGCTGGGTACCTGACACCCAACGGCGCTCTCTGGTCCATCGCGAGCATGCTCGCTCCTACAGGGACGGCGTGACGCCACGTCGCAGATGACCGAACCCCGACAATGCGCGACAATGCCGGCCAGTTTCAGGAGTGAATCATGAGTGAAATGCTTGATACGCCGGTAGACGGCACCCTCGACGCCACCGGCCTCAACTGCCCGGAACCGGTGATGATGCTGCACCAGCACATCCGTGATCTGGCGCCTGGCGGCCTGCTCAAGGTGATCGCCACCGACCCGTCGACCCGCCGCGATATCCCCAAATTCTGCGTGTTTCTCGACCACGAACTGGTGGCGCAGCACGAAGACGCCGGTACCTATCTGTACTGGATTCGCAAGAAGTCCGGCTAAGGCCAGGCCAGACACAAACACTGTGGGAGCGAGCCTGCTCGCGATGCGGTCGTCCATTCAACATCGGTGTTGATTGACTG
>NZ_JBSVXG010000327.1:0-4788 GCF_054070595.1 Pseudomonas sp. SDO55104_S430
TACGCATTCCAATGTGGGAGCGGGCTTGCTCGCGAAGACGGTTAATCAGACACCAACAAACTCAATCCGACAGCATCCGCCGCAACTCAACACAATCCACCGCATGCCAATCCGTCAACTCAGGCCACGGATTATCCGGCAGATTCACCAGCACCGTCCGCGCCCCCGCCGCGCGCCCGCAATCCAGGTCGAAGCGATAATCGCCCACCATCACCATCTCGCTCGCCGGCACATTCCAGGCCTCTGCCAGCTTCAGCAAACCACCCGGGTGCGGCTTGGGCGGCGCTTCATCGCGACCGAGCACATCCTCCACCGCAAAGCAATCAGCCAGGCCGATCGCCTCCAGCGTGACATGGGCCAGTTCACGAGCATTGCGCGTGAGGATGCCCAGCCGATAACCGCGCTCGGCCAGCTCCCGCACCAGCTCGACCGCGCCGACCGCCGGCTTCGAGCCCAGCGCCAGGTCGCGCTCGTGCTCCAGCAGCCAGGCATGCTTGGCCGCGGCCTCCTCGGCGGGCAGCGCCGCCAGATGCGTGAGGATGTCGTCCTCGGGCGGAATCGACAGGGCCACGCGAATCGCCGCGAAGTCATGCACCGCGACCGTCAGGGTGCCGTCCATGTCGAACACCCAGTGGCGTACGTCGGCCAGGCTCATGCCCAATCCTTGCGATGACGAATAAGGCCTTCCTGAGTGACCGAAGCCACCAGTTGTCCGGCGCGGTTGAACACGCTGCCGCGAGAGAAACCGCGGGAATTGCCGGCCCAAGGGCTGTCCATCGCGTACAGCAGCCAGTCATCGGCGCGTAGGTCCTGGTGGAACCACAGCGCGTGATCGAGGCTGGCGACCTGCATGTCCTTGTGCCACACCGACTTGCCGTGAGGCTGCATCGAAGTGGTCAGCAGACCGAAGTCCGAGGCATAGGCCAGCAGGTATTTGTGCAGCGCGGGAGTGTCGGCCAACGCACCGTCGGCGCGGAACCAGACGTATTTGATCGGATCCGACGGCTGCGGGTTATAGGGGTCTTTTTCGGTGATCGGGCGAAACTCGATCGGTTTCGGGCAGAGCAGTTTTTCGCGCATCTTTTCCGGGATCAGGTGCGCGCGTTGCTGGGTCAATTCCAGCTCCGACGGCAGGTTTTCCGGACCGACCACCTGGGGCATCTGCGACTGGTGCTCGAAACCCTTCTCGTCGTACTGGAAGGAGGCGCTGCAAGTGAAAATCGGGTGGCCCTTCTGGATCGCCGTCACCCGGCGCGTGCTGAAACTGCCGCCATCGCGAACCCGGTCAACCTGATACACCACCGGCAGCCCGGCATCCCCCGGACGCAGGAAGTAGCCATGCATCGAATGCACATGCCGGTTTTCTTCAACGGTCTGACTGGCCGCCGACAGCGACTGGCCGAGTACCTGACCACCGAACAACTGACGAAACCCCAAGTCCTGGCTGCGGCCACGGAACAGGTTTTCCTCGATCGGTTCCAGGGTCAGCAGGTCCACCAGATCTTCCAACACATGGCTCATTCAGACTCTCCTCACTCAACACAACGCCGCGCAGTTCTGGCTGCGTCGGTCGATTCAAATTGTGGCCCGGGCCAATATGAGGGCCATTGTAAACATCCGTGTCAGCTTATCCATGCAAGGTTTGCAGCCATTGTTCACGATTGATGCGATAGAGCACGTGATGGCGCAGGGGGTGACCCGCCTCAAGCTTGGGGTGCTCGAAGTCGTCGACCGGGTCGTGGTGCATGCCGATCGCCTGCATGACTTTCTGCGACGGCAAGTTGTTGTCAGCGGTGAACGAGACGATTTCATTCACTACCAGACGATCGAACCCGCAACGCAGAGCGGTCCAGGCGGCTTCACTGGCATAACCCAAACCCCAGTGTTCCCGGGCCAGGCGCCAGCCGATCTCGATGGCCGGGGTGAAAGGCGCGTCGAAGCCGACCATGCCCAGCCCGGTAAAACCGATGAACTGGCCGGTGTCCTTGCGCTCCAGCGCCCAGAGTCCAAAACCATGTTCGGCAAAATGACCGCGCACCCGACCGATCATCGACGCGCTCTCCAGTCGGCTCAGGGGCGCGGGAAAATAGCGCATGACCTGCGGGTCGGCGCACATCGCGGCAAATTCCGGCAAATCTTCGTCACGCCACTGACGCATCAGCAGCCGCGCACTTTCCAATTGCAGTATCGGTTCCATCGGTCCCCTCCCCCATTTCCATGTCGCCAGTCTACAACGCTGGTAGGATCCTTCACTCGTTCCTACCCGCCTTACAGTCAGACATTTCAGCCATGCCCCTGCCGTTGATTTACCACGAAGACTACAGCCCGGAGTTTCCGGCGGATCACCGCTTCCCCATGGACAAGTTTCGCTTGCTGCGCGATCACCTGGTGGAAAGCGGGCTGACCCGCGACGCCGACATGCTGCGCCCGCAATTGTGCCCGCCGGAGATTCTCGCCCTCGCCCATGACCCTTCGTACATCGAACGCTACATGGGCGGCGAATTGTCTCGCGAAGATCAACGGCGCCTCGGCCTGCCCTGGAGCGAAGCCCTGGCCCGGCGCACCGTGCGGGCGGTCGGCGGTTCGCTGCTGGCGGCCGAACAGGCGCTGGAACATGGCTTGGCCTGCCATCTGGCCGGCGGCACCCACCACGCGCATTACGACCACCCGGCCGGGTTCTGCATCTTTAACGACCTGGCGGTGATCAGCCATTTCCTGCTGCAAAGTGGCCGGGTCAATCGCGTGCTGATCTTCGATTGCGATGTGCATCAGGGCGACGGCACCGCACGCATCCTGCACAACACACCGGAGGCGATCACCGTTTCCCTGCATTGCGAAAAGAATTTTCCTGCACGCAAGGCCGAAAGCGACTGGGACATTCCGCTGCCCAATGGCATGGGCGATGCGGACTATTTGAAGGTGGTGGACGACGCGCTCAACTACCTGCTGCCGCTCTACCAGCCCGACCTGGTCCTGTACGACGCCGGCGTGGATGTGCATAAGGACGACGCCTTGGGTTACCTGAAACTCACCGACCAAGGCGTCGCTGCCCGGGATGAGAGCGTCATGCGCCACTGCCTGGGCCGCGATATTCCCGTGGTTGGCGTTATAGGCGGCGGCTACAGCAAGGACCGCAAGGCCCTGGCCCGCCGCCATGGCATCCTGCATCACAGCGCACAACGGGTCTGGGCGTCATCAGGCTGTCATTGAGTTGTGGATGCTTTACCCACAATGGCTGTGGAGCCGCCTGTGGATAACCTGAGTGAAAGGGACTACAGGCCTTGCGCACTGTGGCCTACAGACCGCTGATCATTTTTTGACCACCCCATTCTCAGCCACACCGCCACCCTCTGTGGGAGCGAGCCTGCTCGCGATAATTTCAGCATCGACACTGAGGCGACTCAAACACCGCCATCGCGAGCAGGCTCGCTCCCACAGTTTCCGTGTACTGCTAGAATGCGCGGCTATTCCGCCACACCGCAGCGTTGATCATGACCCAGCCCAACACTTCCCCTTCCCATCGAGTCGCCATCATCGGCGGCGGCCCCGCCGGTCTGATGGCGGCCGAAGTGTTGAGCCAGGCCGGCATCCTGGTCGACCTCTACGACGGCATGCCCTCGGTGGGCCGCAAGTTCCTGCTGGCCGGCGTCGGCGGAATGAACATCACCCATTCCGAAGCCTACCCCGCCTTCCTCTCCCGCTACGCCGAACGCGCCCCGCAGATCGCGCCGCTGCTGCGCGGTTTCGGCGCGGACGCCTTGTGCCAGTGGATTCACGACCTGGGCATCGAAACCTTCGTCGGCAGTTCCGGCCGGGTGTTCCCCACCGACATGAAAGCCGCGCCCCTGCTGCGCGCCTGGCTCAAGCGCCTGCGCGACAGCGGCGTAGTTATCCACACCCGCCATCGCTGGCTTGGCTGGGACGCACAGCACAACTTGCTTATCCACAGCCCCGACGGCGAGAAAACCGTTCAGGCCGACGCCACCCTGCTCTCCCTCGGCGGCGGCAGCTGGGCGCGCCTGGGTTCCGATGGCGCCTGGATGCTGGAACTGGAGAAGCGCGGCGTAGGACTGGCGCCCCTGCAGCCAAGTAATTGCGGCTTCGAGGTGCAGGCCTGGAGCGAATTGCTGGTCAGCAAATTCGCCGGTGCCCCGCTGAAAAACGTCGCCATCGGCCTCAACGACGATGTGCCGCGCCTCGGCGAATGCGTGATCACCGCTACCGGCATCGAAGGCAGCCTGATCTATGCCCTGTCGGCGCCGATCCGCGAGGCGATCAATCAACAGGGCAGCGCCACCGTGCATATCGACCTGCTGCCCGGCCGACCTGTGGATAAAATCCTCGCCGCGCTGAGCAAGCCCCGCGGCTCGCGCTCGATGTCCAAACATCTGCACAGCCAGCTCGGCATCGATGGCGTGAAGGCCGCGCTGTTGCGCGAACTGACCTCCGCCGACACCTTCGCCGACCTGGCGTCGCTGGCCCAAGCGATCAAGGCCTTGCCCCTGACCCTGGTCAAAACCCGGCCACTGGACGAAGCCATCAGCAGTGCTGGCGGTGTGTTGTTCGAGTCGATGGACGAGCGCCTGATGCTCAAGCAGGTGCCTGGGGTGTTCTGCGCGGGGGAAATGATCGACTGGGAGGCGCCGACGGGGGGCTACCTGCTGACTGCGTGCTTCGCCAGTGGGCGGGCGGCGGGGTTGGGAATCGTGGAGTGGTTGCGGCGCAAGGCTTGAAATCAGCGGTGCGCCCTTCGCGAGCAAGCCCGCTCCCACAGGGGATCTGTGTCGT
>NZ_JBSVXG010000328.1:0-4788 GCF_054070595.1 Pseudomonas sp. SDO55104_S430
CACAATGGAATGCATTTCCCTGTGGGAGCGAGCCTGCTCGCGATGGGGGCGACTCGGTCTTCCGGTCAACCGAATCGATAAATGTCCATGCCCAACGCCCCCATGGTGAATCCCTGGTGGGCAATGCTGAAATCTCCCCCCGCACTGCGGGCAAAGTACAGCGGCAGCAAGTGCTCATCACTGGGATGATTGCGCACGGCGTTCGGCGCTTGCTGGCGATAATCGTGCAAGGCCGCTTCATCGTTGGCCGCCAGCTTCTCGATCATCCAGTCGCGGAACACCTGAGCCCAGGGTTCGACGCTTTCAGGCCCCGCGTGCCAATCCAGCTCCCTCAGGTTGTGGGTAATGCTCCCGGAACCGATCAATAGGACGTCCTGCCCGCGCAGGCTGGCCAGGGCTTTGCCGACGCGGCTTTGCAGGGCTGGGCCGCCGCGAGTGGGCAGGGACACCTGAACGATCGGAATATCCGCTTGCGGATACATCAATTTCAGCGGCACCCAGACGCCATGGTCGAAAGGCCGTTGCGTGTCGACCCGCGCGGGAAGATCCGCGGCCTTCAGCAGCTCGACAACCTCTGCTGCCAATTGCGGTTGACCGGGGGCAGGGTATTGCACTTCGAACAGCGCCCTCGGAAAACCACCGAAGTCGTGCCAGGTTTCGGGCTGTGGATTGGCGCTGACCAGCAGTTCATGGCTTTCCCAGTGCGCGGAAACAATCACGATGGCTTTGGGCCTGGGCATCTGCGCCGCAAGGCGCTCGAGTGCCGGGCCACTGGCGCCGGGTTCCAGGGCCAGCATCGGGGAGCCATGGGATATGTACAGGCTGGGGAACATGAATGAGCTCCTGAGAGTTAAGATGCTCCATCTTCAATCAGATCATTGATCTAAATCTAATATAAGTTTTAGGGTGTTTTGATCGAATTTTCGGGGTTATTTATGCAGCCGGAATTTTGGCACAAGAAATGGGCGTCGAATCAGATCGGCTTTCACCTGCCGCAGGTGAACCCCTATCTGCGACGGTTCTGGCAACAGATGGATCTTGAAGACGGTGCGCGGGTGCTGGTGCCGCTGTGTGGCAAGAGCCTGGATCTGCTGTGGCTGGCGCACCAGGGGCATGAAGTCCTTGGGGTCGAGTTGTCGGAGAAGGCCGTGGAGGATTTCTTCGCCGAACACGGCTTCGATCCTGCCGTCAGTAAGCAGGGGCCGTTCAAGGTCTATCGGGCGGGTTCGATCGAGCTGTGGTGCGGCGATTTCTTCGCGCTGACGGCTGGGGATGTGGCTGATTGCTCCGCGCTTTATGACCGTGCCGCGCTGATTGCCTTGCCGCCTGCGATGCGCGAGCGCTATGCGGAGCATCTGAAGCGTATATTGCCCAGAGAGTCTCTCGGGCTGTTGATCACCCTGGATTACGATCAGGAACAGATGTCCGGGCCACCATTTGCTGTGCTCGATGAGGAAGTGCAGAGCTTGTTCGGGGATTCGTGGGCGTTGAAGATCCTGGAGGATCAGGACGTGCTGAGCGAGAGCGGGAAGTTTCTGGAGGCCGGTGTTACGCGGCTTGAGGAGCGGGTTTATCGGGTTTCCAGTCGGTAATTGTCTTGAATGATATGGCCTCATCGCGAGCAGGCTCGCTCCCACAGGGGGTGAGGTGAACCCAAAGCCGATAAAAAAGGCCCGCATCGCTGCGGGCCTTCTTGTTTGTTTCAGAGCTTCTTAGCCCCGGCGGCGAGCCAGTGCATCGATACGCTCTTCCAGCGGCGGGTGGCTCATGAACATGCGCGCGAACCCTTGTTTGATGCCACCGTTGATGCCGAAGGCGTTCAGGGTGTCGGGCATGTGCACCGGCAGGCCCTGTTCCGCACGCAGGCGCTGCAAGGCACCAATCATTGCGGCGGTGCCGGCCAGGTTGGCTCCGGCTTCGTCGGCACGGAATTCCCGTTTGCGCGAGAACCACATGACGATGGAGCTGGCCAGGATACCCAGGACCAGTTCGGCGAAGATGGTCGCCACGTAGTAGGCAATGCCCTGGCCTTCTTCGTTCTTGAAGATCACCTTGTCGACGAAGTTGCCGATGATCCGCGCAAAGAACATCACGAAGGTGTTCACCACACCCTGGATCAGCGCCAGGGTCACCATGTCGCCATTGGCCACGTGACCGATCTCGTGGGCCAGAACGGCTTTCACTTCATCCGGCGAGAAACGTTCGAGCAAGCCCTGGCTGACGGCAACCAGTGCATCGTTCTTGTTCCAGCCGGTGGCGAAGGCGTTCGCCTCGTAGGCCGGGAAAATCCCGACTTCCGGCATCTTGATCCCGGCTTCCCGGGACAGTTGCTCGACGGTTTGCAGCAGCCACTGCTCGTGACGGGTACGTGGCTGGGTGATGATCTGGGTGCTGGTGCTCATCTTCGCCATCCACTTGGAGATGAACAGCGAGAACAGGGAACCGGCGAAACCAAAGACCGCACAGAAAATCAGCAGCTGATTGAGGTTGAGATCAACCCCATTGGCCGCCATGAACCCGTTAAAGCCGAAAAGGCTCAGGGTGATGCTGGCAATCAGCACGACCGCCAGGTTAGTGGCCAAGAACAGCAGGATGCGCATCATGGTTGTAGAAATCTCCTTTTGCTAAAGATGTAGCGTGATGCGGGGTATATAAGGTGATGCACCGGGGTATTCAACCGGGTGACTATTTCAAACTGTGTCCTACGGCAATAGCTTAGCTGCTTGCAGGATATTTCCGAGGCCAAGGCGAGAAGGGTTTTCGAGGCGATGCAGGTCCCAGGCCCTGTAGTTGTTGGACGCAAGCAGGCAGTGGGTTGTTTGTCGAGGGGGAGGGAAGCCTGACGCAAGCATATGTTGCTGAATGAATCACCGTGCGATGGCGCGTGGACATCGCACGGTGACAGCTCGCTTACTGGCGGTAGGACTTGAGGAAGTTGCCGATTCGGCCGATGGCCATTTCCAGGTCATCGACGCGAGGCAGGGTCACGACGCGGAAGTGATCCGGCCACGGCCAGTTGAACGCCGTTCCTTGCACGATCAGCAGTTTTTCGGAGAGCAGCAGGTCGAGGACGAATTTTTCGTCGTTGTGGATCGGGCAGACTTTCGGGTCGATGCGCGGGAACGCGTACAGCGCACCCATCGGTTTGACGCAGCTGACGCCGGGAATGTCGTTG
This sequence comes from Pseudomonas sp. SDO55104_S430, assembly GCF_054070595.1. Taxonomy (NCBI): domain Bacteria; kingdom Pseudomonadati; phylum Pseudomonadota; class Gammaproteobacteria; order Pseudomonadales; family Pseudomonadaceae; genus Pseudomonas; species Pseudomonas sp. SDO55104_S430. The sequence goes on from NZ_JBSVXG010000328.1 coordinate 3,176, forward strand.
AGCAGTTCCCAGGTGCGGTTGCGCTGCTCGAGCAGACGTCCTGGCGGCAGCACCAAATCGTTAATGCTCTGATAGCCCCCCAGCGCGGTCTGGATCGCGTGCTGGCTCGGCACGTTGGCGCACAGGCGCATGTTGGCCAGCATGTCGATGCCTTCGATGTAGCTCTGGGCGTGGTGTTTTGGCCCGGAGATGGCGATCCAGCCGGAGCGGAAACCGGCGACGCGATAGGATTTGGACAGACCGTTGAAGGTCAGGCACAGCAGGTCCGGCGCCAGGGACGCGGTGCAGATGTGCACGGCATCGTCGTACAGGATCTTGTCGTAGATCTCGTCGGAGAACACCACCAGGTTGTGCTGGCGGGCCAGTTCCAGCATGCCCAGCAGCACTTCCTTGGAGTACACCGCACCCGTCGGGTTGTTCGGGTTGATGATCACCAGGGCCTTGGTGTTCGGGGTGATCTTGGCCTTGATGTCTTCCAGGTCCGGCCACCAGTTGGCCTGCTCGTCGCACAGGTAGTGCACCGGATTGCCGCCCGACAGGCTCACGGCCGCGGTCCACAGCGGATAGTCAGGGGCCGGCACCAGCACTTCGTCGCCGTTGTTGAGCAGGGCCTGCATCGACATCACGATCAGCTCGGAAACGCCGTTGCCCAGGTAGATGTCTTCAATGCCGACGCCTTCGACCTGCTTTTGCTGGTAGTACTGCATCACGGCCTTGCGCGCACTGAACAGGCCCTTGGAATCGCTGTAGCCCTGGGCGGTCGGCAGGTTGCGGATCACGTCCTGGAGGATTTCGTCCGGCGCTTCGAAACCAAACGGCGCCGGGTTACCGATGTTCAGCTTGAGGATGCGATGGCCTTCCTCTTCCAGGCGTTTGGCGTGCTTGAGCACCGGGCCGCGAATGTCGTAGCAGACGTTGGCGAGCTTGTTCGATTTGCTGACCTGCATGGCGATGTGTTCCTGAAAATGAACGATCCAGGCGGCGAGTGAACAACCGTACTGGGAATCCTGCGTAATCTCACAGGCCTGACGCCTTGTGAGGCTGCACCCGTAAATCCGTTTGAATGCGCGTGGTCCGGCTGCCAGACTGGCGTTTTGACGAGGCGCAATCATACGTGCCGCCCGATCCGTGGAAAAGGTACAGATCGGGCTTTTTCAGCTACCGAGGTGTGACGATGGAAAAGTTGGAAAAAACCCTGGAAGAATGGAAAGCCATGCTCGACCCGGAGCAGTACAACGTGTGCCGCCTCAAGGGCACCGAGCGGCCGTTCTCCGGCAAATACAACGACAGCAAGGTCGACGGGATCTACCACTGCATCTGCTGCAACGAGCCGTTGTTCGATTCGAAGACCAAGTTCGATTCCGGCTGCGGCTGGCCGAGTTTCTATGCGCCGATCGGCGACAGCGCCATGACCGAAATCCGTGATGTCAGCCACGGCATGATCCGCACCGAAGTGGTCTGCAGCAAATGTGACGCGCACCTGGGCCATGTGTTCCCCGATGGCCCGCCGCCGACCGGCCTGCGGTATTGCATCAACTCGGTGTGCCTGGACCTGGTACCTCGCGCATAAACCCCGCCCTGTAGGAGCACGGCTTGCCGGCGAAAGCCTTCTT
>NZ_JBSVXG010000329.1:0-4765 GCF_054070595.1 Pseudomonas sp. SDO55104_S430
GAATATCAGCCAAAAGCCGGTTGAGAGCTTCCCCTCAACCATAGAATCTCCCACAGTTTTGATCTCCAGTGGCCACAAAATCTGCGGCCATCCAAGGGCCTCCCTGTGGGAGCGAGCCCGCTCGCGATAAAAATGCCCAGACGCCACCGATCCAAATGATTTGCTCTATGGATTCAATAAGCATATTTTTGAATCTATAGATGCAGATTAAGGCTCCGACCATGTCACTCGCCCTCCAAACTCAGGGCTTCAGCAAAAACCAATGCGTAACCGGCCTGCGCGCCGCCGTCGGAATCCTGGAAAAATGGCAGGCCAGCAGCGATCAGGTCTGCCGCCTGCTGCGCATTTCCCGCAGCACCTACACCCGCGCCCGTCAACGTGACCCGGCCTGGGCCGTGGCGCTGGATGCGGACCAGATGCAGCGCATCAGCTTCGTTCTGAACATCCACGCCACCCTGCGGCTGATCTTCGACAACCCGCAAAACGTCTACGGCTTCGTCTCGATGGCCAACGACAACGAATTCTTCAACGGTCGCAGCCCGCTGGAGATCATGGCCCAAGGCGACATGATCTCGCTGTACGAAACCTTTCGCCGGATCGACGCACTGCGAGGCGGGCAATGGTGAAGCCGACGGGTTTGCCCGTATCGGCCGGCGTAACCCTGCAGGCCTATCGACTGGTCAATTCGAAGTTTCCGCCGATCGCGATGTTCGACGACGTGGCCGATGCCGACGAGTTCGAGACGCTCTACGAGATCCAGGCGCTGACCAATCCACGGCTGAAGAACGAAGTGGGGCAGCTGGAGTTGATCCCCCGCAGCGAGATTCCCTTCGGGATCACCGGCTGTTCATATGCGACGGCACCTTTTACCCACGTCAACCCGTCGGGCTCGCGCTTCAGCGATGGCAGTTTTGGGGTGCTGTATCTGGCCGACACCATGGAGACGGCCTTGGCCGAGGTGCAGCATCATCAGGCGCTATATTGGTCCGGGGTGCGGGATCTGCATTACGAGCGCTTTGTGTTTCGCGGGCTGTCCTGTTCGTTCGTGGACAAGGGGATGCAGGATGCGACGGGTATTGCGTTGACCGATCCGATCTACGCGCCTGACGACTACACCGATTCCCATCGTTTTGGCCGCAGTATTAAGCAGGCGGGAAGCCCGGGGTTGCGTTACCACTCCGTGCGCCGGCAGGGCAGCCATTGCTGGGCACTGATGACGCCGAGGCCGGTGCTGTCGATCATCCAGACGGCGCATTACGAGATGGTCTGGAACAAGCAGATCACCAGCGTCAGCCAAATAACCGAGGCCTGACCTCAGGCTTTAACCCACCGCTGCCGACTCCACGCACTCAATGAATCCACCCCCAACACCAGCAGCAACATCGCCAGAATTACCGTACTGGCCTGCGCCTCCTGAAACAGGCTCAGGCTTACATACAACATCTGCCCCAAACCTCCGGCGCCAACAAACCCCAGCACGCTGGCCATCCGAATGTTGTTCTCCCAGCGATACAGCACATACGCCAGCAACTGCGGCAACAGGTTAGGCAGGGTGCCGTAGCAGAAGGCCCACAGCGCATTACCCCCTTGCAGGCGAATGGCTTCAGCGGGTTGCGGCGGGGTGTTTTCCAGGGCTTCGGCGAACAGCCGTCCCAGTACGCCGGTGGTGTGCAATGCCAGCGCCAGAGTGCCGGCGTTCGGGCCGAGGCCTGCAGCCAGCACCATCAGCGCCGCCCACACCAATTCGGGAATCGCCCGCAAGGCATTGAGCAACAAACGCGAGGCGCTCTTGAACGGCCAGCCAAATCGTCCGGCCGCCGGCAACGCCAACACCAGGCCGAACACCGCCGCCAGCAACGTGCCTAAGGCAGACATGGCAATGGTTTCCACCGCACCATGAGCAATGGCCTGCAAGTGACCGGCGCTCAAATCCGGGCTGAGAAAGCGCTGCGCATAAGCGCCCATTTGCTTGAGGTTGCCGCTGTCGCCCAGCGCCCCGAGGTCGATGCCCAGATAGCCGAACGAGGCGATCACCGCGACGCCGATGCCCAGCAGCAGGACGAGATTGATCAGGCGATTCATCCCAGCTTCCAGCGCAACAAACGGCTGAGTTGATCGGCCAGCAGCACCAGCACCAGGAAGGTCAGCAACAGGCTGGCCACTTCACCGCCGGCGAACATGCGCAGCGACAGGTCCATCTGCTGGCCCAGGCCGCCGGCGCCGACAAAACCCATCACCACCGACGCGCGGATCGCGCATTCCCAGCGATACACCGTGTACGACAGCAATTCGGCCGCGACATTGGGCAGCACGCCATAGAAGAACGCCGCCAGCCGACCGCTGCCGGCTTGCAGCAGGGCGTGGGCAGGGCGCTGGTCCACCGATTCGAAAATCTCCGCGTAGACCTTGCCGAGCATGCCGCTGTAAGTGATGGCGATGGCCAGCACCCCGGCGGTGGGCCCCAGGCCCACGGCGCGCACGAACAGCAGCGCCCAGACGATCTCAGGCACGCTGCGCAGAAAGATCAGCAAACCGCGCACCGGCCAGCGCAGCAACCGGCCCAAAAAGCTTGGGCGACCAGCGCGGGAGGCTGCCGACAAAGACAGCGCACGGCTGGCCAACAGACTGGCGGGCACTGCCAGCAACAACGCCAGGGTCATACCGGCAGTGGCGATAGCCAGGGTTTGCAGGGTGGCTTGCCACAGCAGCTCAAGGAATTCTTCGCCATAGGCCGGCGGCCAGAAGGTCGCCACGAAGCGGCCCATTTCGCTCTGGCTGCCGCTGGCCACCAGAACGCCCAGATCCAATTCACTGAAACGGATGCCGGGCCACAGCAAGGCAATCGCCAACAGACAGAGCAGCAGGCGGGGAAGGGTGGCCGGGTCTCGGGAATCGCGGGTCAGCATCGCGGAATCTGCAGGCTCAAGGGCGCCACGGGTGCGGGAGGGGATTGCAGTTGCTCGTTGGCGTAGAGGCGGTCGACCAGTTCGCGGTCGACTTCATTGGGCGGCAGATCGAAGAGAATCTGCCCGTCACGCAAGCCGATGATCCGCGAAAAATGCCCCAGGGCCAGTTCCACCGCATGCAGGCTGGCGACCAGGGTGACCTTGTGTTCACGGGCATGGCGGCACAGCACCGTCAGCGTGTGCCCGGCAAGCACCGGGTCCATCGCCGACACAGGCTCATCGGCCAGTAGCACTTCGGGCGCCTGATACAGCACCCGCGCCACACCGACCCGCTGCAACTGCCCACCGGACAATTGCTGGCATTGGGCGAACAGCTTGTCGCCCAAATCGAGCCGGGCCAAGGCAGCGCGAGCACCCGGAATGTCCACTGGATGCAACAGGTTCAGCAGGCTCTTGCCCAGGCTCCATTGCCCCAATTTGCCCGCCAGCACTGCGGTGATTACCCGCTGACGCGGCGGCAACGGCGGCGCCTGATGCACCAGGCCGATCCGCGCACGCAGGCGCTGACGCTGACGGGCTGAGAGTTGCCACGCGTGCTCGCCCAGCAACTGCACTTCACCGCTGCCGGGACGCAGGGCGGTGGCCAGAAGATTGAGCAGACTCGACTTGCCCGCGCCGGACGGGCCGATGATCGCGACCTGTTCGCCGGCCGCGATCTGCAGGTTGATGTCACGCAAAGCCTGAACCCCGTTGCCGTGGGTCAGGCTGATGTTGGTCAACTTCAAGGTCATTTGAGCAGGTCGGCAGCGCGGGCGGCTTCCTCGATGCCCTTGTAGTTGTCGGGGCTGGTTTCGATGAAGCGGCTGGCGGCTTGCAGATCGAGGATCTCCTTGTCCGCCGGTTTCGCCGGATCAAGGGCCAGGAACGCCGCCTTGATCTTGTTCGCCAGCGCCGGGTCGAGGTTGCCGCGCACGGTCCAGTTGTAATCGAAATAGGCCGGGGTGGTGGCAAACACCTTGACCTTGTCGGTGTCGACCTTGCCGGCGGCCACCAGTTTTTCCCAGACGCTGGCGTTCAGCACCCCGGCGTCGACCTTGCCGGCCTGGACCCAGGCGACCGTGGCGTCGTGGGCGCCGCTGTAGCCGACGCGACTGAAGTAGGTTTCCGGCTTGATGCCGTCCTTGAGCATGAAATAGCGCGGCATCAGGCTGCCCGAGGTGGAGGACACCGAGCCGAAGGCGAAGGACTTGCCCTTCAGGTCCGCGAGGGATTTGACGTTCGGGTCGGCGGTGATGAATTTGCTGGTGAACTTCGCGTCCTGTTCACGTTGCACCAGGGGGATCGCATTACCGGTCTTCAAGCGTGCCTGGACAAAGGTGAAACCGCCGAGCCAGGCCATGTCGATGCGGTCGGTGGCCAGCGCCTCGACCACCGCCGGGTAATCGCTCACCGGCACAAACTCGACCTTCATGCCCAACTGCTGCTCCAGATAAGCGCCCAACGGCTTGAATTTGCGCAGCAGTTCAGTGGGGGCCTCATCGGGAATCGCACTGACCTTCAACGTCTCCGCCGCCTGGGCGAGCAGGGTAGAGACAGACAGAGTCAGGCCGACGGCCAGTGCCAGGGTACGCTTGAGCATGGAAGTTCTCCTTTTCGATTGCGGGGGGCGCTTTGAGAGGGTAGCCGAAATGGGGTCGTGGGCGCTGCCTGAACGTGTATTTCCGAACAGCTCGAAACCTGTAGGAGCGAAGCTTGCTCGCGAAAGCGGTGTGTCAGTCTCCATCGATATCGGCTGATTCACCGCCATCGCGGGCAAGCCCGCTCCCACAGTTTTTTGAGTTGATTGCAGTGTCTGTGAA
>NZ_JBSVXG010000330.1:0-4738 GCF_054070595.1 Pseudomonas sp. SDO55104_S430
GGGGGGGTTTGTGAGTGGGGGTGGTGTCTCGGGAGGGGATTTTGTAGACGAACCCCCCCCCTTCGCGAGCAAGCCCGCTCCCACATGGGTGATGTGTCGACGCCAAAATCGGCGCTTGCCCTGTAGGAGCGAGGCTTGCCCGCGAAGACGGTGCTCCAGTCGACATTGATGGCGGCTGACATGCCGCTTTCGCGAGCAAGCTTCGCTCCTACAGGGGATGGGTAGCGGCTTGTTCGTTCAGCGCGAAAACCGGCTGCGGTATTCCCTTGGCGAAACCCCGAGGTTGCGCTGGAATGTCAGGCGCATCCGCTCTTCATCACCGAAGCCACAGAGCCTGGAGATCTGGTCGATGTTGCGTTCGGATTCTTCCAGCAAACGCCGGGCAGCCTCCACACGCAGCACTTCCACGGCTTTGGCAGGAGTCCGGCCGGTCTTGAGCTTGTAGACCCGGGCGAAGTTGCGCGGGCTCATTTGCACCTGCTGGGCAAGGGTTTCGACGGTGAGGTTTTCGGTGGCCAGGTTGTGCGAGATCCACAGGTGCAGTTCGTCGAACGCGGCACTTTCACTGGTTTGCGATTTGAGCAACTGACTGTACTGGGCCTGACCGCCGGGACGCTTGAGAAAAACCACCATCTCCCGCGCCACCAGCAGCGCCACTTCGCGCCCGCAATCCTCCTCCACCAGCGCCAGGGCAAGATCGATGCCAGCGCTGACGCCGGCGCTGGTCCAGATCGCATCCTGCTTGACGAAGATCGCATCGCTGTCGACTTCGATGGCCGGGTAGCGCTCCTTGAGCATGTCGCACATCAGCCAGTGGGTCGCGGCGCGGCGACCTTCCAGCAAACCGGCCTCGGCCAGCAGAAAGGTGCCGCTGCACACCGAGGCGGTGCGCTTGGCCTTGCCCGAGGCTTCAGCCAGCCAGGCCACCAGATCCAGAGAATGATTCATGGCCTGCAGAATGTTCGGCGCGCCAGGGGCGATCAGGGTATCGATGGTTCGAGCATCGAAATCGCTGAGCGCCACGGTGTTGACGGCCAGGCCCTCGGCGGTGTGCATCAGGCCGCCGGCCAGGCTCGCGGTGTGCAGCGTATAACCCGGCAGGTTGCGCGCGTTCATGTACTTGGACGCCGCCCAGAACACGGTCTGGGCACCGGTCAGGTCCAGCAGGCCCATTTCGGGATAGGCGAGAAACACAATCAAACGCGAGGGGTCGCACGCAAGCTTGGTGGATGACGCGGGGGAGGCGGGAGAGCTGGCGATTTCGTTCATGAGCTTCTGTTTTAGCGAGTTGGAATAATCTTAATTCGCAAACGGTATAAACGTAACGGCGCTTGATCGACTGGCAGGATTTACGGGTTTTATGTCAGTTCACCGTTGAAGTCCAGCGCTGTCTGTCCGGGCACTCGTGAAAATCCGGAACAATTGTATTGTCGATACCTGTCTGTTTTCGCACAAACGCGCTGGGTACCTTGGCGCCATCGAAATCAGACAAGGATCTGCCCCATGCTCAACCGATTGGTACTGCCCTTTGCCCTGCTGTTCACCCTCAACGCCGCCCACGCCGCCGATGCGCAAAATTGGTACCCGTCGCGTTACGGTGCCCAGGATGAAATCGGCGCGGCGAACCTGATCACCGCCGACTCGGTGCTCAACGCCGCCAAGCTGATCAAGACCGGCAAGACCTACCCGTTGGCAGTGGCCATCGACAAGAACCTGCCCGCCTTCCGCCATCGCAGTTTTCACCTGACCAACGTCCAGCCGGGCGAGGCAGGCGGCACCACCATGGGGCCGAACAAATTCACCTTCAACGATGAACTGGTAGTGGGCTGGACCGGGGTCGGCACCCAGCTCAACGGCATCGGCCACATCGGCATCGACAACGTCTACTACAACGGTAATCGTGCCGTCGACTTCGTGACCGTCGAGGGCGTGAAGAAGCTGGGTATCGAAAAGGTCCCGCCGATCGTGACCCGTGGCGTGGTCCTGGACATGACCGCGGTGTATGGCAAGGCCATCGTGCTGGAGAAAACCGAGTTCACCGTCGCCGATATCCAGAAGGCGTTGGACCTGCAGGGCATCAGCATCGAGAAGGGCGACGTGGTGCTGTTCAACACTGGTTGGCTTGAGCTTTTGGGCAAGGACAACGAGAAATTCCTCGCGGTGGAACCGGGCATCGGCATGGAGGCGGCCAAGTGGCTGGCGGACAAGCAGATCGTCGCGTTCGGCGGCGACACCTGGGCCTCGGAAATCTACCCCGGCACCGATGGCCAGGAATTCCCGGTCAACCAGTTCATGCTGGCCAAGAACGGCATCTATAACCTGGAGCTGATCGACAGCCGCGCACTGGTCAAGGACAAGGCCTGGACCTTCATGTTCGTGCTCGGCCAGCCGCTCTACAAGGGCTCGACCCAGGTCAACATCAACCCGGTGGCGATTCGCTGATCGATACAGTTGCTCAACAACGGGCCAGGGGATGACGAACGCTCATCCCCTGGCCCGTTGTTGTCATTTGTCCGGCCCCGAGACCGCGCCCCAAAATAATGCGCGAGAAATGGGCCAACGCAATCCCCTGTAGGAGCGAGCACGCTCGCGGTGAACGCCAGAGCACCGCTGGGTGTCAGGCACCCCGCGTCATCGTTGACGACCATCGCGAGCGTGCTCGCTCCTACACTGTCCTAGGCCCTGATGGATTTGCAACTTGAACAGAGCACCCGACGATATGGTCCCTTCACTTGGCAGTATCGCTTCACGTCTGCGCCTCAAACAGCTGAGGTTGCTGATCGCCCTCGATGATCGCGGCTCGCTGCACAAGGCCGCCGAGCAGATCTCGATATCCCAGTCCGGCGCCACCAAGGCGCTGCACGAGGTCGAGTCGTTGCTCGGCATGCCGCTGTTCGAACGCCAGCCCAAGGGCCTGGTGGCCAATGAAATGGGGCGCTGCATGATTCGTTATGCGCGGCTGATCTACAGCGATGTGGAACACCTGCGCGAGGAAATGCTGAGCATCATGCGCGGCCAGGGCGGGCGGCTGTCGGTGGGGGTGATCATGGGCGCGGTGCCGTTGCTGACCCGGGCGCTGACCGAACTTCGCCTCAAGCAGCCGGAGCTGTCGGTGGAGCTGGTGGAAAATACCAGCGCCACGCTGCTCGGCCTGCTGGATCAGGGACGGCTGGACCTGGCGATCTGTCGCACCAGCGTCGGCCAGCGTTCGGACGCCTATGACTGCATCGAGTTGAGTGAGGAGCCCCTGGCGGTAGTCGCCAGCAAGGACCATCCGCTGGCCAGGGTCGAGTCGTTGCAGTTGTCGCAACTGAGCGATTACCGCTGGGTGGTCTATCCCAAGGACATGCCGATGCGCCAGGCGCTGGAGCGGGAACTTAACGAGGCGGGGCTGGAGATTCCGCGTTATCCGCTGGAAACCTCGTCGACCTTCGCCACCATGATGCTGGTGCAGCAGGACCCGACCCTGCTGGCGGTGATCCCGGTGGAAGTGGCCGAGTTCTGCGAGCAGCACGATTTGCTGGTGAAGCTGCCGGTGTCGCTGCGCGCCTTGATCGAGCCCTATGGCGTGATCAGCCGGGTCGGCGCCGATCTGTCTCCAGCGGCGACCCTGCTGATCAACGAATTGCAGCGTGACCTGACTACTTGATCACGATGGGGTTCACCGGCGCGCCGGTGCCGCCGACGATCTTCAAGGGCGCGGCGGTGTAGAGGAACTGCCACTGGCCGTCTTCGGCGCAGTCTGCGGCCAGTTCATCGAGCAACGCCACTTCGGTGAAGGTCACGCCGAGGTTGCGCATCAGTGCGTTGTGCAGCGGAATCAGCACGCCCGACTGCGGATCGACCGCGACTTCGTTGGCCATGGTGTCGGTGACCAGGTTGGGGATTTCCATCTGGTGAAACCACTCCACCAGTTCGCGGCTGAAGGTCAGGCCCGGCTCGGCGAAATCCTTGTAGAACTCTTCGTGTTCGCGCTCGTAGAACGAGCCGATCCAGCCGGTGCGGATGATCAAAATGTCACGCTTTTGGATCTCGATGCCCTGGGCTTTCGCGGCGGCCAGCAGGTCGTGGTGATTGAAGGTCTCGCCCTTGTCCAGCACCGCCTTGTCGCGATGACGGGCCATGTCGATCAGCACCGCGCGCCCGACGATCCCGCGCTCGGCAATCGGCAGGATACTGGCCTTGTCCATGCCGCCGATGGTGCTCATGGCGTCGTAGCCGTTCCACAGTTTGTTGTCGTGCCAGACGTGGCCCAGGGCGTCGTACTGGGTCGAGCCTTGCAGGTGCATGAAGATCACGTCGTCAGCGTATTCGACGTGGCCGTCGAAGTGGGTCTTGCCGGCCAGGAAGTGGCCCTTGTCCAGCACGTTGACCCGCATCGACGGACGACGGCCTGGCCACAGCGGCTCGCCCTTGGGATGGCCGATCTGCACTTGCAGGGTGAACGTCTTGCCCTGACGCACGGCGCTGATGCCGCGCAGCACTTCGGCGTTTTGCAGGTAGTTAAGGGCACCGACTTCATCGTCAGGCCCCCATTTTCCCCAGTTGGTGGGCAGGCCTTCGAGCAGGGCCTTGGCATCGGGAGAAGGGTGGGCGGCGGTATTGTTGTTGTGTTCGCACATGGGGTTTTCCTTGGTTTACACGGATTCCGATGCACGCACATTCCCCTGTGGGAGCGGGCTTGCTCGCGAAAGAGGTGTTTTTGGCCCCCCCCCCTTTGCCCCCCCCGTCCCCTTCC